>DASYVY010000089.1:0-6424 GCA_035936535.1 Thermomicrobiales bacterium
TGGCGTCTCGGCCGGCCCGCTGAAGGAAGAGCATCTCGATATCCCCGTGGATTTCGACTCGCTGGGGGATGTGGGTGGAATGCTTGGCTCGGGCGGATGGGTGATCTTCGACGAGTCGGTCTGCGCGGTCGACTTCGCCCGCTACCTGACGGCCTTCAATCGGTACGAATCGTGTTCCAAGTGCGTGCCATGCCGGCTCGGAAATCCCGCGCTCGTAGAGATCATCGACCGGATCCGGTTGGGCCGCGGGAGTCTTGACGATCTTGCCCTTATCCAGCGCACCAGCAAGCACATAATCGAGCTCTCCCTGTGCGGGCTGGGCCAGGTGGCGCCGGTGCCCTTGATCGGCATGATTGATCATTACGAGGAAGAGTTCCGCCAGCACATTGTCGAGGGCGTCTGCCGAGCCGGAACATGCCCGATCGCTACCACACGGCCGGTCCTGACGGCTGCGGCTGACTGATCGAGCACCCGCGCACCGAGTTCCGTAATCGTCGACAGGGCCGATTCCAGATGAGAATCGGCCCTCTCTTCGTACGTAATGCACAGCCGGCATCGCGGTTGCCCCAAGTCACTCCCTCCTCGGACATCCGGTCGCCGGCGCCGCAGACCCATCCTTTATGGCACGCATGTCGAGCCTCCCGATCCGAGGATACGGAAGATGGGACTCACGTGCGTCGCCTCAAGCGGCACAGGCGCACTCGTATCGACATTCTTGTTCCAGCGACGCCGAGGCCGCAGGGGCGGCGCTGCGGACCCTGCCCTTGGAGCCACCGGATGGATCCGGTGGCTCATCATCGACGGTCATGTCCACTCTCGGGGATAGAGGGCACGGACATGGTGATGGGAACCACGCAATTGTCGAACTCGTGCGGTCTTCGGGAACGCCGCGGTCACCTGCTCGGCGATCCGGTCCATTAACGTCACTTCAGTTTAGTCGCCAGGATACGCTCCGGGCCGCAACGACATCGTGATGACTGCCTGTGTCGATACAGGTCGACAAGGAGCCCCACCCGTCATGTCCCCCAAGGAGAGCGTCCACCGGTATTCCGTATAACGTGAGAGGGTGCAGGAGAGGCGTCCTTCCACGCTTTGGAACAGACCGGTGATCATCGCGACAGATGCCTTTCCCGTGCTGAGGCGAGCTCGCCCCTCAATCCAATTCGTCCGGCCGACCCTGCCTCCGTCGCCTGCAGCGGGTGCCAATGGTCGGACGTCCTGTGGGACGACGCATGATCGCAGTGCAGCTAGGGTCCGGCATGCTCACCTCGGTCCCTCGGCATGACGCTGAGATTTCGATCAGAACAGTGAAATGCGCTGTCCGACCTGCTGTCGCACGGCCTCGTCGATCGCGAAGCGGCCGACCGCCACGTCCTGGATGGCGTTGCCGACGCTCTTGAATACCGTGACCTGATCGGGCCGGTCTCTCCCGGTGACACTGCCAGAGAGCAACTGCCCCAATTCCCTCGCATAGTGCGAGTCATCGACCATCCCGCTATGGAGCGGTTGAAGGAGATCGCCCGCCTCCTCCAGCGCGGCTTTCCGCTGGTCCACGACCACCACCGCGCGTGCGATTGTCTCCGCCGGGATCTCCTGCATCTCCGGCGTAAACGCTCCAACGCCGTTGATATGCGTGCCGGGTCGGACATCGGCATCGTCGAACACCGGTTTCCGGGAGGTTGTCGCGGCACAGATGATGTCGGCCTCCTGCACCGCCGCGGCAAGATCCAGGTCGATCCGCAGCAAGGGGGCGAGCGTGGGCCAATCCCGCTCGACGGTGGTGACAAATCGTTCCTGGCTTGCCCGGGAGCGAGCAACAACGTTGATGTGGTCGAGACGCCGAACCTCGGCGACCGCCAGCGCCTGTGTGACGGCCTGTGCGCCCGCCCCGATCACCGTCAGGACCGTTGCATCCTCGCGCGCCAGAATCTCCGTAGCGGCCCCGGAGACGGCCCCGGTGCGCAATGCGGTCAGGAAGCCTCCGTCCATGATCGCCAGTGGCTGCCCGGTCTCCTGGTCGAACATCGCCACCAATGCGGTGATCGTCGGCAACCCCCGATCGACGTTGCCGGCAAAGACCGACACGACTTTAACGCCCAGCGCCCCGGCGCCGGGCACGAAAGCCGGCATGACCAACGTCGTTGCTCCCTCCGGCTGGACCTTGATCGGTGTCCGCAACGGAGCCAGGGCTCTCCCCTGGCTCAATTCCGTGAAGGCAAGCCCGACCAGGTCGATGGCTTTCCTCATCGTCACAAGATGTTTCAGATCGTCGCCGGACAACGCCAGCATGGCTTCCCGCCCCCTCATTTCACTGCCTGCCGGCACACCCCAGCCACGCGCTCCGGATCATTCGCTCGGCTGTCCTCCCGACCGATGCTCTCGCCGGTCGGCGATGCGTTCGCTATTTCACCGTCGCGCAGGATTGGTCCCAAAGCTCCAGCCTACAGGAACAGCATGTCATCCGCCGAGAGCCGATCCCCGCCCATGGTGCCCTGGTGTCACGATTGAGCCGATGCGGTATGCTGGCAAGACGTTAACGCACTAACGTCGGCACGGTGATCGGCCCGGTTTACGGACACTTTGTCCGGACAATGCTGACAGTCCGGTCAGTCTGTCCGGACAACCCATCGTCGACTTCGGTGTCACATAGACAACTCGGAGAGGGGACGCTACAATCTCGGCAGACGGGGTAGTTCACTCTCGAAATACTTCTGGAACGCTCTTGGGGCTGTGGGGAGTCTCAAGGGTGGAGAGAGGCTGCGACCCAACGCCCCGGGACACTGTCCCCCTTTGGGAGGGTCGAGATTTCCATGTCGTCACCGAAACGAAGTTGTTCATCCTGCACGTTTTTTCACGATGCACCGCTCCAGGGTTATGGCTGGTGTACGCATCCCAAGCGCCAGCTCACCACAGAGGTGCGTATCCTCGTCCGGAAAGGTGAACTTGCCTGCCGCAACCCCTGGGGGAAGGACCAGTGGGAGAGCAAGTCACCGGATTCCGGCATCGGCACCAACGCCGTTCAGCCAGCACCAGACCGCCTGGTTGCCAGCACCGGTGCCGCTTCCGAAGACCGGGTTACCTCGGTCACCACCTCACTATCCCTGCAATCACCGACTGCGGACCCTGCACGGGTACAGGGTCACGTATCCGCCCAACGGGCAGTGAACGACGATGTCATCGTGTCGCAGCCGTTGATGCTGCCGGAAGCCGGTCCTCCCGACTGCGCTGATCCCGTCGCCGCCGTCAGGGGCGATCGGGAGGAGCGCGACGGTCTGAACCTGCCAGCCCACGAGGATCAGCAGGAGCGAGTCCGTGTTATTGCCCGCGGAAACCGTGACGCAATCCTGAAGGCACGAGAGCGCATGATCCTCCGCCGGGGGGGAGCGGAACGGGCAACCGTCACAGCGCCAGCCGGGGACGAGCTGTCCGGCGATCGGGCGGTATCGCCCAACAGTGGCGATGATTCTCGCGACGACGCGCCGGATGCGGACCGCTTTGCGGACGATTCCCTGCTCCCGGTCGCACATCGGTTCGCCCGCCGGTCCCAGGGTGTCCATTCCGGTTTGGGCACCCGCGCACGCGGATATGCGGATCCAACTCCTCCGGTTCCAGCCGACGAGGTCAATGGCCGCCTGTGGCAATCACCACAGGTGACGCGATCATCCGATGCCGCCCGGTTCGAATCGGTGCCGGAGATCAAGGCTGACCTTGCACTGCCGCAGTTGCGAACCTTTCTCCAGGTCAATGGGTCAAGCTCCGACACACACGGGCAGACCGACGGACGAGACGCCACCGGGCAGGTGGAAACATCCTACGATCGCGTTCTCCAGCGGGCACAGGCCATCAAGACCGCCTCGCAAAAGCAGCGTGACTCCCGGATGATCCGCAACCGGTCCAATACGCAGTTGCAGACTTCTCGACTCGTGGCTTCGGGGACTGCCGGCTCCATTGCAACCCATGAGCGCACCGCGCCCGGAGCCCGGCCCATGATCGGGCAGCGTCGGCACGAGACCGATGAGCTGCACGAGAGCGAAACGCCACGTTTCGATCAGGAAGACGAGTGGGCTGCCGACCTGGATGAGGCAGAAACCGTGGCGGTCGAAACACTCGACACCCAATTCGAGGAAGATCCGTTTCCCGACGACGATGCGTATCCCCTGTACGACGATGAGGACGAGGCCGCATCGGCTCCTCGCGCCGAACCCCAGCACAGTTGGTGGCGCGGGCTAAGCATCGGCTTCCGGCGGCGCGCCGAGCAGGAACCCCTGGAGATGGACAATCTGGGCGAGTTCGGCGATGGGGACCCAGAGGATTGGTTCGACGACGAAGATGTCGCGGACGGTGAAGAGCCGGGCGGCAGCCGGGGTCACGAGCGCGTATTCTCGTTCGCCAGTGAGGAAGGGATTCGGGTTCGGCCCAGCATCTCGCTTGAGGATTCACGGGCGGCCGAGGAAGAACTCATCGACTACGAGTTGACGGACGAGGTCCTGGAAACGTCATTCGCCGACGATACCGACCGCGTTCAGTCCGAAGCATGGCGCGAGGAACGACAAGACATCTCTGCGCCTCCCGACCGCGCGCCTGCCAGGTCTGACCACCGCTCGAGGTCGACATCGGCGTTCGCCCTGAGCGATCCTCGCGCGATGGATGCGTTCCGGGAGGCCCTCTTCGGCACCGTTTCAGACGGCCTGGACTCACCGAACAACAGCCACCTTGAGCGGTCCCAGCCCCGGAAGGCTCCCGAGCCGTCACCCGTGCCGCGGGAGGATATCCCTGCCACGAGACTGGAACGGCCCGCTCATGACGACCGTCCGGTCAGGACCCAGCAACGATATGCCGAAGAGGCGGCATTCGATATCCGGGACTTCGTTGAGCAGGACGAGGAGCTGTTGGACATGCGCGTCCAGATAGCGCCCGATGTCCCAAGAGCATGTCAAACATGCCGGAACTTCCGGCCGTCGGATAGTGGCGAGCGAGGCTGGTGCACGAACGACTTTGCCTTTACGCACCGCCAGATGGTGAATGCGGAGAATTTGCCATGCCAGTCCTCGATCGGCTGCTGGTGGCTGCCAAGTGACGCGACCTGGATGCCGGAAGAGGATCTGGCGTTCCGCGACCTTCCCACTCCCCTGACGGATCGCCTTATCGCTCGTCGTCATGGTCGGGATGCGGGCGAAGATCACCGGGAGTCCGATCTGTACGTACGAGAAATGTAAGTGGCACCGGCCGAAATGTGATGGATTTCCGCGCCGCCGGGGTAGACTTGGCGGGTTGTTCGGCAAGGAAGCGCTGAGGCGGACGAGCAACGGGCAGCAGCGCAGGCACCACGCACCTTGTGACGATTGGCGTCCTGGCAGGCGCCGGCCCTCGGATGGGAGGGCCCCCGGGTCCATCTTAAAATCAACGATTGACGTGTCGCACTCAGTGGGGAGCCATAGGAACCACCCATGGCTGGTTTTGGAGAGACGCTTCATCAGGCGCGCGCCCACCTCGGCGTGACCCTGAAGGAAGCGGAGCAAGCAACACGCATCAACCGTCATCATCTGGCAGCGCTGGAGGAGGAGAACTTCGGTGCCCTGCCACCGTTGATCTACCAGAGAGGGATCATCCGCAACTATGCGGTCTTCCTTCAGCTCGATCCCGGCAAGCTGCTGGCGATGTTCGAGGAGGCGCACGGGCTGGGCGCCTCCCAACCCGGCAACCACGTCGCGGCGGTGCCTCCCATCGACATGCCCAACCACTGGGCACCGAACTTCGCGATCATCGCCTTTGCGGTGGTCCTGAGCGCGATCGTCTTCGCCTGGGTCTACAGTGCGTTCGTCGCCCAGCCGGAGATTGACGATACGCCGACGGCGATCGTCCCGACCGCCACGCCGTTCGAGAGCGATATCCCCCTGCCGACGGCACCTCCAGTCACACCGGAACCCACCGCTCCACCCACCGAACAGGTCGAGCCGACCGAATCCGAATCGACGGCTGATCCCAGCACATCGACCCGGCGTCCTGGCGGCGACAATCAGCGTGGCGACCCGTCGGCCGAGTCCGGAGAAGCATCCGAGGAGCCGGCAGCCCAGGAGCCAAACATCGAGCAGGCGCCGGCTGATGACCCCGAACCTGTCGACCAGGCGGGACTGACCAGCTACGCCGTCAAGGCCAACGGTGAAGAGATCTTCGTCAGTGTGGTCGTCGATGGAGAGCAGGTATTCGAGGACACCATCGCGGATGGTGAGTTGACCGAGCAGTTCACGGGCGAGGAGTTCGAGGTCACGACCTCTCTCGGTTCATCGACCCAGTTCGTCGATGCCTGTGGCGACACCTTCCGGATGGGAGACAGCGCGGGAGAGACAACCTATACCCTGAAAGCCAGCGAGGACTCCTGCCCTCCGGCGGAATAGGCTGCGATACGAACGGAGCAAAAGGAGAG
>DASYVY010000090.1:0-4086 GCA_035936535.1 Thermomicrobiales bacterium
GGGTGCCTTCCGCCTCGTCGCCGTTGCCTTCCTGACCTTCACCGCTTTCCGGTCGCCGGATCAGGATCCTCACGATGTGGTCCGGGCACTCCTCATCGGGTTCTTCCTGTACCAGGTGTCCTCGACGGTACTCGGCCGTGCGTCCGTTCGGTCTATCGCCGGGGCGTCTCCGACAGCGATCTGCGGCGTCATCTTCCACCAGCGTGCCGTCATTGGCGCGATCGTCGCCATCATAGGCGGCGCCGTCGTCTGGTCCGTGAATCGCTCAGCCGTCGACATTCGTGACGCGATAGAGGTCCTGTTCTTCCTTGCGGCGATCAGTGTTTGCTCGGCTACCTGGTTTCTCTTCGCGATGCCGGGCGGGAAGCGAACCAGGCAGCCGGAGAGCCAGACCGCCCTGCTTTCCACGGGGTTGCTCCGCCCCTTCCGGACACGCTCCTACCGGACATTCATCCTCTTTCGCGTAGCGCTTGGGCTGGCAGCCGCCGCAGATCCATTCATCATCGTGTTCGGCCTGCGCCGCATCGGCATTGAGCTTGAGGATATCGGGCTCGCCCTGGTGGCCTACGCGATCGGTCACTTTGCAGGGGTCCTTCTCTGGCCGCTCTGGTCCCCTCCCCGGAGCGCTCGCGCGCCGCTTCAAATCGCGGCACTTCTTCGAGTCCTTGCTCTCATCATCACGATCGGCATCCCGCCCATTGTCGCCAGTACCTTGTATGCGGATCTGTTCGCGAGTCCGGAGCCGGCGGTGCGCCTGTTCCTGATCCAGTACGTCCTCATTGGACTGGCGGTGAGCGCCCACGGTTGGGCCAATCAACGCTATCTGCAGGACATCAGTACACCCGAAATGACCCGTCAGGCAGTGACCACCACAAATGTCGTTCATGGTATTCTCGCGTTCGCCCCGTTTCTGGCTGCGTACCTGATTGACCGCACCTCCCTTGATGAGATGCTGTGGGTCGCGACCGCCGTAGCATTCATTGCTCTCTTGATCAGCGGATTCCTGATCGACTCCCGGGTATTTATCGTCCGCCGTGCGGGCGTCCGCGGCCGGCAGCGGCGCTTCGGCTTATCCTGACGCTCTCCTTCGCTCCTTCGCCCGACCGTTTCGTTATCCATGAGGTTGCAAAATGCCCTTTGAAACATTTGAGCTGGAACGTTGGATGACAGCCTGGGAGCTGGATGTCGACTTTGATATCGCGGAGAGCGGCATGCTTCCCCTGTCGCTTCGGGAAGTGCTCGACCTCCTTCCCGCCGGTGTCGCGCGCGATACCGAACGACAACTGCACCAAACGCCTCTCGGCTACTCCGAGGCGCGTGGCAGTGCCAGGCTTCGAACGGCACTTGCGGCTACCTATGCGCGCGCCACGCCCGATGACATTCTGGTCACCACCGGAGCGATCGAGGCGAACTATCTCCTGTTCACCACGCTCCTGTCCCCGGGAGACCACGTCGTGGCGGTCAGCCCGGCATACCAGCAGCTCCACAGCGTTCCCCGGGCCATTGGTGCCGAGGTTACGCTTTGGGACGTCCGGACCCCGGACGGCTTTCGGTATGACTTGGACAAGCTGGAAAGCCTGCTCCGCCCCGATACCCGGCTGATCGTCATCAACGCCCCGCACAATCCCACCGGGGCGATGCTGGATGAATCGGACCTCAGGCGAATCGTGGAGTTGGCGGATCGATCCAACGCCTGGATCCTGTCCGATGAGGCATATCGATGGCTGGAACACCCGGGAGGGCGCCCCATGCCTCCACCGCTTCACGATTTCAGCGAGCGGGCCATCAGTGTCGGCACGATGTCCAAGTCGTTTGGACTGCCGGGGTTGCGCCTGGGATGGTTTGCGGCCAACGCAGAGCTTGCGGGCAAGGCTTGGGCGCTTCGTGATTATGTGTCTCTCAGCCCAGTCAAGCTCAGTGACGCGATAGCGTCCGCCGTGATCGAACACCGGGAGCGGATTCTCGCCCGGAACGGCGCGATCATCGAGGCGAACCTGGCATGCGCCCGGCAGTGGTTCGCCAGTCATGCCGACCTGGCGTCGTGGACGGAACCGCTTGCCGGGCTCCTCGCGATGATGCGCTACACGGCTGACGTGGAATCGATGGAGTTGGCGAATGGCCTCGCCCGGGACGTTCGCGTCATGCTTGCGCCGGGTGCAACCTTTGGGATGGAAGGGTATCTCCGCATCGGCATCGGCCAGCGTCCCGACATCTTCGCGGAGGGTCTCGAACGTACCGCGGCCTACCTCGCCACGCTCCCAGTCTCCGCTCATTCCAGGGAGAAGCGGTAGTCCGGGCCAAGGCACATGGACCCGGCTTTCCTCTATCCGATCGCTAGCGAGAACCACCGGACCCCTGCTCACCTCGGCGTGACACAGGGGTCCGGTGGTTCTGAATCAGTACCACACGCTCGAACCGCGGCCGGATGTGGTGCTCGTCGCCATTCACCGACGCTTCCGCGGTTACAACGGGGTCGTGGGCGACATCTCGTCGTCGGTGACGACCGTCCGCCCCTGCTCCCGCAGGAACTGCTGCACGTAATACGGTCCCAACGCACCCTTGCCCGTCGAGCCGCTGCCCTTCCAGCCGCAGAACGGCTGGCATTCCGGCCAGGCACCGGTCGTCGCGCCGCCCTTGCGATTGGCATAGACGACGCCGGCCTCGATACCTTCGAAAAAGGTGTCGATCTCCCGCTCGTCTTCGGTGAAGATGCCTGCGGTCAGGCCATATTCGGAGTCGTTTGCCTCTGCGAGTGCCTCGTCGAGCGAATCGACAGCGCCCACGACAAGCAATGGGAGGAACAGCTCCCGCTTGAAGAGGTCGTGGTCGAGTGGCAGATCGTCGATGATCGTCGGGGCGACAAACGTTCCCTTGCTGAGCGAACCATCACTGAGCACCTTGCCGCCGGCTCGCACGGTTCCATCGCTGGCGGACGAGACAGCCTTCTCAAAGCGCTCCACCGCCCGTTCATCGATCACCGGCCCGACGAACACGTCGCGCTCGACGGGATTTCCAACGACCAATTCCCCGGTGCGAGCGACCAGGCGTTCGATGAAGTCGTCATACACCGGTCGCTCGACGTAGACGCGGGAGCATGCCGAGCATTTCTGCCCTGAGAACCCGAATGCCGAACGCACGATGCCCTCGACCGCCTTGTCGAGCGATGCATTGCGGGTAACGATTGCGGGGTTCTTCCCACCCATCTCCGTGATAATCGGTTTCGGGAACTCGGTGCTGAACGTTCTGTAGAGATCGAATCCGACCTCCTTCGATCCCGTGAACACAGTGCCATCGATATCCGGATGCCGGACGAGGGTCTCGCCGACTTCCTCGCCGCCACCCGTGATGAACTGCAACGCGCCCGTGGGAACCCCCGCATCGATGAATGCCCGGAACAACTCGTACCCGGATATCGCGGTTGCGCTTGCCGGCTTGAACACCACCGTATTGCCAGCCACCAAAGCACCGCTGATCGGTCCCGCCGCCAGCGCGTGAGGAAAATTGAACGGTGCCAGAACCGCCCAGACGCCAAACGGTCGCTGGACGGAGTGGTTGTGCTCGCGCGGATCGAGCGACTCCATCCGGAGTGTAAAGTTCTGCGTCCGCTCCACTTGCCTGGCGTAATAATCGAGAAGATCGGCCCCCTCCTCGACCTCGCCTATCGCCTCGGTCCGCGTCTTGCCGCACTCCAGAATCATGATCGCCGCGAGATCGAACTTTCGCTCCCGGATCTTGTCCGCCGCCGCATGCATCAGCCGCACGCGTTCCTGCCAGGGACGCGTGCTCCATTCGGGATACCCGGCCTTCGCGGCGGCCACGGCATCATCCACATCCGTGGAGTTGCCTCGCTGCATGCGCCCGAGAACCAGCGATACGTCCGCCGGAGCGGTCACGTCGAAATGATCGCGGCCGGTCCGGTCCTTGCCATCGATCACGATTGGATAGACTTTGCCATACGTCTGCTGGAACCGGGCGAGCGCCTCGTCGAAGCTCTCGTGCATCGCTTCGATCTGGTCCGGCGTTGCCGTATACGTGATCTTCGGGGCTACTTCAGTCATGAGGAACATCTCCTCTGGAACAAGGGCA
>DASYVY010000091.1:0-1563 GCA_035936535.1 Thermomicrobiales bacterium
TCCGGGAACGCGTTCTCGATGGTGGTCGCGTAGGCGATCTCATCGTCCGTGAAATCGATCGGGCCCAGGGCGTCGAGCACGTCCATCATCGTGTCGCTGATGACATCGTTGGGCAGCATGTTGTAGGCGCCGGAGAGGAAGTCCTCCTCCAGCGTGGTGCCGGTCATCAGGGCGGCGCCCTTGGCGATATCGCGGACGCGCTCGGTCAACTCCTCGACCTGGTGGCGCTCGGGAGAGCGGATGAAGTACCAGACCTCGGCATCGTCCGGCACGACATTGGGAGCACCGCCGCCCTTGGTGATCACGTAGTGGATGCGCGCGGCGTCGATCGTATGCTCCCGGAGATAGTTGACGCCGATGTTCATCAGCTCGACGGCATCGAGCGCGGAGCGGCCGGTCTCCGGGTTGGCGGCGGCGTGGGCGGTTCGGCCCCGGAAGCGGTACTTGATGTTGTTGACGGCGAGGCAGGAACCGGCCCAGACGGAGTTGACCGATCCGGGATGCCAGGTGATCGCCATGTCGAGATCGTCGAACGCTCCGGCGCGGGCCATGAAGACCTTGCCGTCACACGTTTCCTCGGCCGGGCAGCCGTAATAGCGCACCGTCGCCGACGTGCCGGTCCCCTGCAGCCAGGCCTTGACGACACTGGCAGCGGCAAGGGCGGCGGTGCCGAGCAGGTTGTGCCCGCAGCCATGACCGGGACCATCCGGAACGATCTGCTCCTGCGTGTCCTGCCGTTTCTGGGAAAGACCGGGGAGGGCATCGTACTCGCCGAGGAAACCGATCACCGGGCCACCCTCGCCATGGGACCACTCCGCCATGAAGGCGGTCGGAAGGCCGCCGACATCGCGGGTGATCGCGAAGCCGTCACGGGCGAGATCGTCCGCCTGGAGCTTGCAGGCCTTGACCTCGTTGAGGGCGGTCTCGGGATTGGCCCAGATCTCGTCCGCCATCAGGACAAAGCGGCTCTGGCGCTCTTCCAGCCATTCGACCACCTCGTCGCGGGTGCGTGTATCGGTACTGTCGGTACTGGTTCGGGTGTCCGTGGCCATCCGTGTGCTCCTCCCGGGATAGGCGTTGGGGTGCGTCGCAAGCTGGCTTGTCAGCTTGCAGGATCACCGATTCCCGATCCGGGTTCAAGCGGGCAGGGCCGCGACTCCCGATAGTCTCATCCCGGCTCGACCGGTCCCACCGGTTTCATGGGAGTCTGCAATGCGTGGGGGTCACGAGGGCAGCCCTTCCTCGGCGCGCTGGTCGAGGAGGTATCCGGGGTCAAAGGTGAGCTTGCGGAGAGCCGACGCCTTCCTGTCCAGGACGCGCCAGACGGGAGTGACTTCGGACAGCGGGGCGCCATTGCGGTGAGATTCGTTGGCGGCTTCGGCGACAATGCGGAGCATCATCGTGGTGGTGACCGGGCAGGTCATGCTCGCGCCATGGCGGCGGGCCAGCTCCGAGCGGAGTTCCCTGGGCGTGATGCCCTGGCCCTCGGGGATGGCCCGGATGGTGTCGTTCAGCAGTTGGGCGGAGGGATAGAGCATCGTCTTTCCCGGTCCGGCACCCATG
>DASYVY010000092.1:0-13716 GCA_035936535.1 Thermomicrobiales bacterium
ATCATCCACAATCCCCAGGTTGTCACGCGCCTGCGCGAGCGCGGCGTCGAAGGGGCCGCGAGCGTCGATGAAGCGGTATCCCGTGGCATGCGGCGGGTCGCTATCACGGCGCATGGGATGGGCCCGCATCTCGCCAGGGAAGCGTCCGAGCGCAATCTCGAGCTGGTTGATACCACCTGCCCACTCGTCACCAAGGTCCAGCGGCTGGCGCAGAAGCTTGTCCGCCAAGGCTATTTCCTCGTCGTCTACGGCGATGACTACCATCCTGAAGTCAAGAGCGTGCTCAGCTGGGCGGCGCCCTCCAAGGCCGTCGCCGCGAAAAAGGTCAAGGATCTCCCCTGGAACGCGCGACGCGGGGAGACGGGTGAGGGCAAGATCACGCCGCCCCGCAAGGTCGCGCTGGTCAGCCAGACCACGAAGAATGTCGACGAGCTGATGGCCTTCGCCGGGGAGCTCCAGGCGATGGTGATGCCGGAGGGGGGCGAGTTCCGCCTCTGCAACACCATCTGCGAGCCGACAAGCGAGCGCCAGCACGCGCTCAAGCGACTTGTCGGCCAGGTCGACCTGATCCTTGCGATCGGGGGCCGCAAGAGTTCCAACACCGCGCGCCTGGCCGAGGTCGGGAACCAGATGGGGGTCACGTCGTATCACATCGAACGCCCCGAGGATATTCAGGACGCGTGGCTGGAAGCGGTGGGTGACGGCAATGTTGGCGTAACGGCCGGCGCATCCACCCCCGACGATGTCATCAGCGATGTCGTCGATCATCTCGCGAATCGCGGCTTCACCCCGCCGCCGGGAGGAATCCGCGCCCTCGATCCGGATTACGTGCCCGCCTTCTGATCGCCATCCGCACACCGCAAGAGCACGTGTGTCATGATCCAACGCCCTCCCCATGTCACCCGCATGGGGAGGGCGTTGTGCATGGGTCGTAGCCCCGCCAGCCTGGCAACAGCATCCCCGCTTGCCAAATGCCGGGGTCCGGGGCAGAATCGGCTCGCACACACCACAGTCGTCGCCACGCACACGCCACAGCCAGGGCCGCCAGCAATCCGGCCTCGATAGCATCACATCCATTATCAGGGAGACGCGCGGATTATGCTCGCCCTCGCCCCTGGATCGGGACGATGCACGCAGCCGGCAATCGCTGGCTGAAAGGGACCCTTCTTGGAAGATCCGTCGCTTCCGCGCCCGCACGCCCCCGCGGACTCAACCGGGGAGCCGTGTCCGGATGCATCGTCGCCCGGGAGCCAACCCCGCCCCCTGTCTCCCCGGGCGGCATCGGCGGTGATCGAAAGCGACTCCTGGCGAATGGCGATCGACCTCGCCGTGCATCAGGTGATCGCCGATGGCGACCCTGCTCCCGATGTGGTCATGCTGTTCGCCAATCCTGCCTATGCCGACAGCTTTCCGGAGCTTGTCAGGGAAGCGCGGGACCGCACCGGTGCCGGAACCCTGATCGGGTGTGTTGCCGAAGCGGTCCTCGCCAACGGTGAGGAGGTCGATCGCCGTCCCGGGCTGTCCATCATCGCGCTCTGGCTCCCTGGCGCGATGATCCACCCCGTGCGGCTCCATCAGGAACAGGTCTGCCTGTTCGATGAGCCGGAACTCTGGCGGGAAGCGACCGGCTCGCCGGTGGAGGGCGTCAACGCCTGGCTGGTCATCGCCGAGCCGTTCCGGATCGATGTCCAGTCCGTGCTCAAGGGGCTGACCGCGCTCTATCCCGGCTCCTCGATCATGGGTGGGATCGCCTCCGGCACGCAGCCGGATCGACAGGCGTGCGTATTCTTCGACGATCAGGTGTACGACGAGGGTGGCGTGGCGCTCGCCATCGGTGGGCCATACCGGATCGTCCCGTTTGTCTCCCAGGGGTGCGAGCCTGTTGGCGAGACATGGACGGTAACCGCGGCGGACCGCAATACGATCCGGACGATCTCCAATCGCCCGGCGCTCGATGTCCTCCGGAGTTCCGTCGCTACCCTGCCGGAGCACGCCTGGGAGGGTGCTCACAGCAACCTCGTGGTCGGGTTCGCGGGCGATGAGTACCGCGATGCGTTTCACCGTGGTGATTTCATCGTCCGGGGCCTGCTCGGCATCGATCCGGACGAGGGCACCATCACCGTTGGTGGCATGCCTCGTGTTGGCCAGACCATCCAGTTTCACGTGCGCGATGCCCGGACCGCGGACGTCGACCTCCATCAGATGCTGGTCGAAGCGCGGGCGCTGGCGGCAACCGGGTCACCGGTGGCGGGCCTGCTCTGCACGTGTGTCGGTCGTGGGGTCAAGCTCTTCGGCACCCCGAATCACGATCCGGCCGCGGTCCAGGCGGCGTTCGGCGACCTCCCGGTAGTTGGGGTCCACTGCCGGGGAGAGATCGGGCCGCTCGGGAACGAGACGGTGCTCCATGGCTTCACCGCGACCTTCGGCCTGCTCATGCACGACGCCAATGCCCGGAAGAGTTGATCGCCGTGAGTACCAAAACAGGGTGCACACTCGTCCTTTCCGGAACCACAGGCGCAGATCGGAATTGACCGGGAACGACCGCTTCCCGACCGCATACGGTCAATTCGTGTGTTCGCCCGTGGCCTGCCGGAGAGCCTGCCCGGCTTCCCTCACCATTCATCAGAAGTCCGTATAAGGTTGTCTGTCATCCCGTAGCGTGGGGATGAGTCCCGCGCGCAGCCTCCCTGCCATCTTGTCGCTACGGTGTCTCCTCGGTCTGCGGACCTCGTCGAGAAATTCCCCCCTCCGCTGCGCTCCGAACCGGTGCAGCCGCTGGGATGGCACCCAACGCTGGACAGACGACTGAGCGCCGCTTATGACGGGGAGGTTGCCCTGAAGCAGCCGGCCACATGGTCGTCCACCATGCCCACGCTCTGCATGAAGGCGTAGCAGATCGTCGGGCCGACAAAGGTGAACCCACGTCGCTTGAGCTCCTTGGACATCGCCACCGATTCCGCGGTCAGGGCCGGGACATCCCCAAGTGTTGCCGGCCGGTTCACGATCGGCTGACCGCCCACGAAGTCCCACAGCAACGACCCGAACGGAAAACCCTCGTCGCGCAGCCGCTCGAATGCCTGGGCGTTGCGGATCATGGCGCCAACCTTGAGCCGGTTGCGGATGATCCCCGGGTCGGCAAGCAGGCGCGCGACATCCTCGGCCCCGTACCGCGCGATCACCCCGGGATCCCATCCGTCGAACGCGGCGGCCAACGACTCCCGCTTGCGCAGGATCGTGATCCAGGCCAGTCCCGCCTGCATCCCTTCGAGCATCAGGCGCTCGAACAGGGCGAGGTCGTCCCGGACCGGCACGCCCCACTCGGTGTCGTGGTAGGCAACGTAGAGCGGGTCGCTTCCCGCCCACCCACACCGGGTCAGTTGCTGATCGTCCCGTTCGCTCATGGGATGCGTCGCTTTCGGGAGTATACGGGCGTCGACGCGATTCGGAGCATGTCCACGGGTCATCACGAATGGACCGAGTCCGCTCGCACACGATTGCCCCTATGCGGTCCTGTGGTTGCGCTGCAATTGCCTATCGAACCGACCGCTACACGACTAGCGACTGTTTCCGTAGTGGTCGGTCGTGTGCCGACCAATGTCCCGGAGGTCCCGAGCGGATCGGACCGGGCCGGGGAAAACCAGACCCGTCGTAAAGGCAGGGCGGCCCCATCACTGGATGCGCATGCGCTCGCCGAGCGTGGTGAGCAGCAAATGCCCCGCGATCTTGAGGCCATTGCCCATCATGTCGTCCATGTTCGGGTAGAACTCCACCCAGTCGAGCGAGCGGATCGGCCCATCCCAGGCCCCGAGCAATCGCACCACCTGGGATGCCTCGCGCATCGTCAGCCCGCCCGGGTAGGTCGTGCTGCTGGCGGTGAACACCGAGGGATCCAGCACATCGAGGTCGAACGAGACGTGAACCGCGTCCACCCCCTGTGTCGTCAGGTGATCCAGGGCGAGCTTCAGACCGGCCGCGATCCCGTCGTCGCTCCATTCCTCCATCGTCCGGGTCCAGATCCCGTGCTCACGGATGAGCCGCCGCTCCGCCATGTCGATGTCGCGGATGCCCAGGTAGCAGACGTCGTCCGTGCGAACGGCGGGGATGGGTCCGCCAAGGGCGCAGAGATTTGGCAACTCCGCGGCGGCGATCCCGGTTGCGACGGCCATCGGCATCCCGTGGAGATGGCCGCTGAAGCTGGTGGCCGGGGTGTTGATATCCGGATGCGTGTCGATCCAGAGAACACCCAGCCGGTCGCAGGTGCGGGCGGCCCCGGCAATGCTGCCGATCGCGATCGCGTGGTCGCCCCCGATCGCCACCGGCAGCACATCCGACCTGATCGTCCGTTCGACCGCATCCGCCAGGTCCCCGCAGAGTGACGTCACGGGATCGAGAAAGGCGAGATCGCGCCGGTGAAGCATGCCGCGCGCGTTGGCGACGGTCGGGACGGTGAGCGCCAGCGGCGGCAGGATCCGGTCACGCACGTCATGGCGCTCGTCCCAGCGAAGCCCTTCCGAGATCTCCGTAACGATCGCTTCCGGCCCCAGGTCCACGCCCGGCCGCTCGGAGCCGTACCAGAGCGGCGCCTGGATGAACTGGACCGGTCCCGAGGTGAGGCGGTTGGCGGAAGATGTCCGTGGTTCGGTGATCGCCATCGATCGGATCCCTCCATTGGGATGGTGTAACACTGTGGCGGCGTTCGGGCGGGATAGACAGGGCTACCACGGGCGATCACCCCCGGCTCGGCAGCGTTCTGTCGTAGGGGGCAACTCCATGTCGACCCGTGAGTCAGCCGGATCGCAAGTGACCCTTTCCATGTCCGCCCGTGGCGGCGCCTACTGTGTTTCTTGCTACATCTGCTCGGGAGCATCGATGCCGAGCAGGGCCAGCCCGTTTTTCAGGGTCGTGCGTGTCGCCGCGACCAGCGCCAGGCGGGCGGTGCGGGTCGGTTCCTCCGATTGCAGCACCGGGCAGGCATGGTAGAAGTCGTTGAACCGCTTTGCCACGTCGAACACGTAATTCGTGATATGCAGCGGCCGGTATTCGTCCGCCGCCCGCTGCACGATCGCGGGGAACTCCGAGATCGTCTGCAGCAGGCCCAGCTCCTCGGCCGCCGGTGTCCCGAAATCAAGCTCGTCCAGGGCCGAAAGCAGGTCGGGTTCGGCCACGGCCGCGTGCTCCAGGATCCGGCACGCTCGGGCGTGGGCGTACTGGATGTACGGCGCCGCATGGCCATCGAACGAGAGCGCCTCGTCCGGGTCGAAGACGATTACCTTGTTGCCATCGCGCGCCAGCATGACGTACTTGATCGCCCCGATCGCGACCTGATGCGCGATCCGCTCCCGGGCCTCCTCGGAGAGCGACGGGTTCTTCTCCTGGATCACCGCCCGCGCGCGCGCCAGCATCGCGTCCCGGACATCCTCGAGCATCGGCGCGTTGCCCTTGCGGGACGAGATCGCTCCGGTCGGCAGCGCGACGAACTCGTAGCCGAGATGGATGTTGTTGGCCGCCTGCTCGAACCCGTACAGCTCCAGGACCTTCGAGATCTGGTCGAAGTAGAGCGACTGCCGGACATCGACGACCCAGATCGCGCGATCGACATCGTAATCCACGAACTTCTGCTGCGTGAGCGCCAGGTCCTTGGTTGCATAGAGGGTCGTGCCGTCCGAGCGCAGGATCGGCATCGTCCGGTAGGTTTCGGTCTGGAGGCCGAGCTTTTCGTCGATCTTCACCACCGGCAGCCCATCGCTGATCTCGGCGATCTCGCGCTCCAGCAGCTCCCGCACGATCCCGCGACCGGCGTCCTCCACCTCGCTCTCCCAGAACCAGATGTCGAACTCCGAGCCGAACTCGGCGAAGATCCGCTCCAGGTCGGCCACGCTCCAGTCACGCGTGCGTTGCCAGAGCTCGACGAACGCCGGGTCCTTGGTCTCCCAGAGCTGGAAGAGATCCTTGACCTCCTGCTCCCAGCGGGGGCCGTGCGGCCACCAGTCCTCCATGTGCTCGGCCAGCCGCTCCCATTCCGCGACGCGCTCCCGCGGCGTCATCGTCGGCACGATCTCCGGCGGGGTCGCGGACCCGGCCGCGGCCACGGTTGCCGCGATCTCCTCGTCGCTGAGCGCCTCGAAGCTGGCGAGCTCGTCACGCAGCTGGGCGCCGATGATCGGCCAGAACGTGACCATCACGTTCTCGTCCCGAAGCTCGGCGATGTCGATCGGTTGCTGGCTGGAGATGCGCCCCAGCAGGTACGCGATGTCCTCACCATCGGCCTGCCGCCGCCAGAGAAAGCGGAGCATGCGATCGACGGCCGCGACGAACACCGGATCTTCCTTGATCACGGTCTCCAGAAAGGCGAGCACATCCTTCCGGAAGGACAGGCGCGCATCGGACTCCGCGTAGATGTCCCCGAGCCAGCGCCCTCTCGATGCGTCCCCGGCCGGTTCCTCGCCCTGGTGGAAGGCGCGGTAGCACCACAGGCAGCGAATCACGTGGCGGCCGATATCGCCAATGTAGGTCACCGGCATCGTCGTGGAGCCACCGGCTTCGACGATGTTGGTGACGGCCACGCCCAGGCAAATGTTGCGGAGATGTCCGACGTGCGCCGCCTTGTGCGTATTGAGCTGGGAGTGCTCGATCATGACCCGCTCCGGCCGGGAACCGGCGGGCGCCTTGCCATATCGTGCTCCACTCTCCAGGACCTCGCGGATCAGCCGCGAGGCGACCCGGTTGGGGTCATAGGACACGTTGATGTAGCCGTTGGCGGCCTCGACCGCCGCAAAGCGGCCCGTCGCGCTCATGTGTCCCGCAACCGCCTCCGCAAGCTCCTGGGCCCGAGCCCCGACTCCCTCGTTGACGGCGCGCCGGGCTTCCTTTTTGGAGAGGCCATCGAGCGCTCCGGAGGCAGTCAGCGATTTCGTCACGAGATCGCCCGCGAGGATGCGGCAGATTGCCGAGGCGCTCCCCCACGTTCCCTCGAAGGGGAGGGAGCGGAGATCGATCGGGCGCGACCCCGGATCGGTGCCGGCGGCGAGGAGCCCCTGGCGGATCGCTTCGATCGCCGCGTGCTCTTCCTGCGCGATGATGCCCGGGTCCGCGTCGCTCGGGGTGGCGGCTTTCGGGGCGGCTGGTGCGTCGGTCATGGATAAAAGGTCACTCCCAAAGTGTGTGGTGTGTGAATCACGAGATGGTGAACATCGATTCGCTGCCCGGCCCGCTGCTGTCATTGGGTGGCCCACGGCAGCACCGCCCAGGGTCCCGGGCACGATACCCGCGGGCGCATTCGATCCAGCCGGTACCGCCCGGCAGCGAACACGCCGCGCCAGGGCGCAGTCACACCATCAGGCAATGATACTCAACCGTGAGCCCACGACGGGCCAACGCGTGCAGGGTAAGGAGAGCAAAGGCGCGGCGAGGAGGCGATCAGGGAGGCGGGGCTATCGCTCCATGTGTTCCATGTCGAAGACATCACGCTGGGCACGCGCTGCCGGTGTCCCCAGCAGGGGCTGGAGGACGATGCCAAGCCCGCCCAGGATCAGCACGATGCCCACGATCAGGACGATCAGTTGCTGGTATCCGAACCCCTCGCCACCACCGATGCGCAACAGGTCCGCCGCCAGCGACAGCACAACCAGCCCCGCCCCTACGCAGAGGAGGGTGATGCCGGTGACCTTGATGGCGTGGCGGGTGGTATCCGGGTTCCGCACGGGATGTTCCTTCCGGACCGGGATGACCTGAAGCGGAAGCGAAAACACCGATCGCCGGCAACGCCGCGCCGGAGCTCCGGCATGGGTGGATCGTTGCGGTGACAGGTCCTCGCCGTCCTGGGGACGGTCATCCGGGAGCAATCGGTATTTAACAGTCACAGTATACCAAAACCATTCCCAATGCCCGGGACGTGACTCCTGATGCCGTCATGCCGGATACGCCTGGAATTCGCTTGACCTTGCCAGAGGCGTTGAGTATACGTTCAGACATTGTCGTGGCGGCCAACGGAAGCTGGCGATTTCGTGCACGATCTTGGGCGCGGATCTTCCCGGAACAGAGTATCCTGTGAGGGAAATCAGGTATGGTGATCGGACTCCGCCATGGTGCGTCACGATCGGACTGGAGAGCACGAATTGCCCCGGTCCGCACGATGGCCGGGCGGCATACGACGGTGACCGGGGCGGCAAGGCTGGAACATCGACAAGGTGACCGCAGGGGTGTGACCCTCCAGGCAATCCGGAGCGGCTGACTCGTTGCCTGGCAGCACAGGTTTGCATCCCATCGAGAGCATTCGACTGAGCGAAACATGCGCCCCTCGGGGGCGTCCGTGCGGGGAGGCAGTATGAAGCGGCGGAGCCACGACCGGTTGGTCCAGACGGACCGGCCGTCGCAGCCACGGCGGAAGACGGGTGGCCGTTTGCTCACCCTGGGCACACTGGCGATGATCTCGCTGATCGTGCTGACCGCGTGCGGGCCCGAGGTCGACAAGCCCTATTCACATATCAGTCCAGAATCCCCGATGGCCAATGACATCCAGTCGTTGTACAAGCTGGTCTTCTGGCTGGCACTGGCAGTGTTCATTGGTGTCCAGTTCGCGATCGTCTATACCGCGCTCCGCTTCCGGCGAACCAGGGATTCGGCGACGCGGCCACCGCAGGTTCACGGCAACAGGCGGTTGGAGATCATGTGGACGATCATTCCGGCCGTTGTCCTGCTGGCCATCCTCATTCCGACGATCACGACGCTTTACGATTGGAGCGCGGCCGCGGAAGAGGGTGATATCGTCGTCGACGTCTACGGCAAGCAGTGGTGGTGGGAGGTCCATTACGGCGAGGACAGGGCCCAGAATGGCCAGAACCTCGAGGTCATCACCGCCAACGAGCTTCACTTGCCGGAAGGCAAGGAAGCCATTATCCGGCTGCACACCAACAACGTGATCCATTCGTTCTGGGTGCCGCGCCTCTCTGGCAAGATGGACCTGATCCCCGGTCACGAGAATGTGCTCTCGATCACGCCAACGGAAAGCGGTGAATACTACGGCGAATGTGCCGAGTTCTGCGGCACCCAGCATGCCTGGATGCGCTTCAAGGTCATCGTCGAACCGGAGGACCAGTTCTACAGCTGGGTGAACGGGTACCGGGCCGGCAATCTCGGCACGACCAACCCGGAGGCACAGCTTCCCGCCGGCGTCGTCCGCGCCCCGGAGTCGCTCAACCTCTGCCTGTCCTGCCATGCGATCAACGGGGTCAACGAAGCGGCACTGGTTGGCCTCGAGGCGCCGACCAATATCGGGCCGAACCTCACCAACCTCGCCTGTCGCGACACGCTTGCCGCCGGGATGCTGGTCAACACCGAAGAGAACCTGCGCACATGGATCCACAATCCCGGAGGTGTCAAGCCCGGAAACTACATGGCCGATGTGATAACCGAGGGGCTCGTCCGGGAAACGTACGGCGAAGAGGGATTCGATGAACTGATCCAGTACCTGATGAGCCTGCGTCCCCCTCAGGGCTGCGACAACGAGAATCCGGGAGCGGTTCCGGCCGCGAGTCCGGTCGCCTCGCCCGTTGCCCCACCGGTCGTGGTAACGGATCCGGCCGGATGATGACCGGCCACGCGGACGGTTTCAAGAGGACTGAGCAACCATGCAGACGATCCTCTCGGCATCGCGACCACCTGCATCAACGGCACATCACGGGGAATCGGACAAGCGACGGCTGTATGACTTTCGGGGAAACAGGAGCGGTGTCATGTGCATGACACCGCTCCGGGGTGGGTGGGGCGTGGCCCCACACGGTAAGCGGCACCGCTAACCTGAACGGAAAGCTGGTAGGAGCAGATCATGGCGACAGTAGCCCAGCCGCATACGCAGACCATCGAGCGGCCGGCGGTAAAGACCAAGTCCGGGCTCTGGAGTTGGTTGACCACGGTCGACCACAAGCGCATCGGTCTCATGTACGGCGTTTCCGCCTTTGCCTTCTTCCTGCTTGGAGGGGTCGAGGCGCTGATCATCCGCACTCAGCTGATCCGGCCGGAGAACAATCTGGTCGATGCGGATACCTATAACGAGCTCTTCACCATGCACGGCACGACCATGATCTTCCTCGCGATCATGCCGTTGAGCGTGGCCTTCTTCAACTACATCATGCCCCTCCAGATCGGCGCGCGGGATGTCGCGTTTCCGCGGCTGAACGCCTTCAGCTTCTGGGTATTCCTGCTTGGCGGCATCCTGCTGAACATCAGCTGGTTCTACGGCAATGCCCCCGGTCAGGGCTGGTATGGGTACGCTCCCCTGACGGAGAGGGCTTGGTCCCCGACCCGATCCGTTGACTTCTGGGTGCTCGGTTTGCAGGTCCTCGGCGTCTCCTCGATGGCCGGCGCCTTCAACTTCATCGTCACGATCCTGAACATGCGTGCTCCCGGCGTGACGCTTATGCGGATGCCCATCTTCAGCTGGAGCACCCTGATCACGTCGATCCTGATCGTGATGGCGTTTCCCGCGATCACTGTCGCCCTGATCCTGCTCTCGATGGACCGCTTCGCCGGGACAGGCTTTTTCTCCGCCGCCGCTGGTGGTGATCCGCTGCTCTGGCAGCACCTGTTCTGGATCTTCGGCCACCCGGAGGTCTACATCCTGATCCTGCCAGCCTTCGGTGTGGTCTCCGAGATCATCCCGACCTTCTCGCGCAAGCCGCTGTTCGGCTATGCCGTGATGGTCTATGCGATCGCCGCGATCGCCTTTCTCGGGTTCGGTGTCTGGGTCCACCACATGTTCACGACCGGGCTCGGCCCTACCGCGAACTCGGTGTTCGCCGCGACGACGATGATCATCGCGGTGCCGACCGGTGTGAAGATCTTCAACTGGATCGGCACGATGGCGCTCGGCCAGCTCCGGTTCACGACGCCGATGCTCTTCGCCGTGGGACTGGTCTCGCAGTTCACGATCGGCGGGCTCTCCGGCGTCATGCACGCCTCGGTTCCGATCGACACCCAGCACAACGATTCCTATTTCGTGGTCGCCCACTTCCATTACGTGCTGTTCGGCGGCTCGATGTTCGGCCTGCTCGCCGCGATCTACTACTGGTTCCCCAAGTTCACCGGCCGGATGATGGATGACCGCCTCGGCCGGCTGAACTTCTGGACCACGTTCGTCGGTTTCAACGCGACGTTCTTCCCGATGCACTTCCTCGGCCTGGAAAGCATGCCTCGTCGCTATTACAGCTATGGCGAGGGCAGCGGCTGGTGGTTCTGGAACACGATCGTCTCGCTCGGCTCGTACCTGCTCGCCGCTTCGATCCTGATCTTCCTGTTCAACGTCGCCCGCAGCCTCCAGCGAGGCAGGATCGCGGGCCCGAATCCGTGGGACGCCGCGACCCTCGAATGGTCGATATCATCACCGCCGCCCGTCTACAACTTCCGCGACATCCCGGACGTCACCCAGCGTGATCCGCTCTGGGCCGAGAAATATGGGATCGACGAGTCCGACACCGAGATCGAAGCAACCTTCGCGGGCGCGACGATCGGTCATGGGGACGTGCCGGATGAGCATGCGGAAGATCAGCGCGAGCGCCGGGCCGGTGCGGATGATGAGCACCACATCCATCTTCCGAATCCCTCCTATTACCCGCTGATCGCCGCGATCGGCTTCTTCCTGGTCGCGCTCGGCATGCTGCTCGATAACCCGGACATCCACATTGGGGCGCTGGCGTTGCCGATGGTGACGGCTGCGGGGATTCTCACGATGCTGGGTGGCATCTTCGGCTGGTCGTTCGAGCCGGCCGGATAGGCGGGATAACGCCCGGGCCGGATACGATCGCCGCCGGGCCAATCGCGGCGTCGACAGGGAACACGGCGACCCGATCGCCCCGCATGATCGTCGGTTACGAGGGAGAGCCATGGCAGCACAGGCACCGGTTCTGAACGCACCGCAAACCCACGGCGTGGGACCCGACGCCGGACATGGACACATGGATCATCCACCGACGAGTACGGGGATCGATCACCGGAAGATGCTGATGTGGCTCTTCCTGGCGTCCGACTGCATGTTCTTCGGCGCGCTGATCGCGACCTACTCGATCTACCGGGGTCGCTCGGAGGATGTCGGCGTTGGCCCGTATCCCTCCGAGTTGATCGACATCCCGTATACCTCCGTCAGCGCCTTCGTGCTCCTGATGAGCTCGCTGACGATGGTGCTCGCCCTCGCCGCGTTGCAGAAGAACGACATCCGCGGGTCACGACTCTGGATCTTCGCAACGGCGGCGCTCGGTGCCGTCTTCCTTGGCGGCCAGTATTTCGAGTTCACCGAGTTCTATCACGAAGGGCTGTCGCTCCAGACTAACATGTTCGGCTCGACGTTCTTCACCGTCACCGGCTTCCATGGCCTTCACGTCTTGATCGGCGTGATCTGGCTGGTGACGCTCCTGTTCGTTTCGTTGCGCGGCGGCCTCAGGCAGGACGACAGCCTGGACCTCGAGATCGCCGGCTTGTACTGGCACTTCGTCGATATCGTCTGGATCGTCATCTTCACGCTCATCTACCTGATCCCGTACGGGGAAGCGCACAGCGAGGAAGGTGGCGAGCATGCCTTGCGACTGCTCCATCTTGGCGCGGCGATCATCCCGGGTCTGTAGCGGAGTGGCGCGGCTAGCAATGCGAGGAGGGAGCGGGTATGGCGTCGTACCGCGATAGCGTGATGAACTCCGGGCCGGGCACCAAGCCGGGTACCGATCATGAAGTCGATGCGCATCACGAGCACCCGAGCGAACGGACCTACATCAGGATCGCGATCATCCTGGCGATCATCACGCTGATCGAGGTCGTGATCTACTACATCGAGGCATTGTCCGGTGTGCTGGTGCCGATGCTGGTGGTGCTCTCGGCGGCCAAGTTCGTCACCGTCGTCGGCTATTTCATGCATCTCAAGTTCGATGATCGCCGCCTGGGATGGATCTTCACCGGCGGCCTGCTGGTCGCCTTCTCGGTCTTCATTGGACTGTTCGTGATGCAGTACTTCCATCAGGTGGTCGAGTTCGTCGGCGATATCGGCCGCCAGATCTAGTTGCCCTTCAGCGCAGCGGCCCGCCGACTGACAGCCTGGTCCTGATCCACCATCCCGTTGCAGCGGCAGCCTCGCGTGGCTGCCCGGCGCCGCTGCCCGACACCGTGCTCGCCAGAGCCCTTCACCCGCACCGAAGGCCCGTTCGGTCAGGATTCCAGATGCTTTCCTCCCTTCCACTCCCGCTTTTCCATGTCGGAGGACCAGAACCTGGCGGTCCCCTGTACACGCACTGGATCCTCGATCCCCGGATCGCGGTCATGGTCGTTGCGATCACCGCGGCCTACCTGCTGGCGGTCGGACCGCTGAACCGTCGCCGGCCCGGCGCGGAGCACCGTCCCGTCTCGTCCGCGCAGATCCAGTGGTTCCTGCTCGGCTCGTTCCTGCTCCTCGTTGCCCTTGGTCCGCCGCTCGACGATTGGTCGCACTTCTTCTTCGTCAGCGCCCACATGGCTCAGCATCTGCTGCTGATGTTCGCCGTGGTCCCGTGCTGGATCAAGGGGATTCCAGTGTGGATGTATGCCCCGATCGTCAAGCGGCCATGGTCCCGCTGGATGCTGCTCTGGCTGCCCCGGGCAGTTCCGGCCTTCCTGATCGTGACGATGATCATGGCCGTCTGGCATTTTCCGGTGCTGTACGATGCGACGCTGGAAAACGAGGCGCTGCACACGCTCCAGCAC
>DASYVY010000093.1:0-1537 GCA_035936535.1 Thermomicrobiales bacterium
GAACTGCTGGACATCGGTGAGGGCGTCGATAAACACCCGCTGGGGACGATCCCGGGCTGCTACCTCAAGCAGCTGCCAGGCCCAGGCATCCACTGAGAGCTCAAGCGGAGGGTTCCATAATATTCTCACCATGCCAGCATCAATATGGCGCGTCAGGTCCAGGCCGATCCGATCCGCCGTCGTGGCGATGGCCTGAGGGGGCTCGTGAAAACTCGCCATTAGGCCGCGTTCCCCGTTCCGGGCGCCTTCCGCAAGGAAGGTCAGGCCGAGGAGGGTTTTGCCGGCTCCCGGTGTGCCAAGCACCATCGTGGAGGAGAGGGGTTTCAGGCCGCCGCCGAGCATCGTGTCGAGCGCCGCGACTCCGGTGCCCAGTCCATCTGTGGCCACCACTTCCGCGCGTCGTTGCCCCGAAAGCGATTCCAGCCGGGGATAGATCGTCACCCCCGATTCATTGATCGCGAACTCGTGCGTGCCACCGACATGGTGAGCGCCGCGCAGCTTGGCGACCTCCAGCAGGCGGACATTCCGGGCACCTTCCCGTTCGTTCGTAAGGAGCACCATCCCGTTGAGTTGAGCGCCGAGGCGACGGGCTTCCCCCGGACCCGGATCCGAGAGCAGCACGGTCGTGCAGCCGAGGAGCCCGGCCAGCGCATCGAGTTGCTGGGCGAAATGCCGCACGTCAAGAGACGAGACAGCGACGTCATCGATAACCCCGATCCCGTCGACTATCAGAAGGTTGGTGCCGGATTCGCGAATCTCGCGCCGGATCGTCGCGGCTACCCTATCAAGTCCGCCCTCCTCCAGATCGGAGAGGAGGTTGAGATAGCGAACCCGGTCGCCGGGCAGGGATCGATCAAAGAACGTGAAGTCCCGGATGTTCTGCAGCATGACGTCATGGGCTTCCGCAAGCAGGGTCGCGAACACGACCAACCCGCCGGCGGCGGCATGGGCGAAAGCCAGTTGATTGCCGAGTGTCGTCTTGCCGGTGCCGGGCGGTCCCGCGATCAGGCAGGTTCGACCGGCCGGCAGGCCCCCGCCAAGCACCGCATCAAGGCCGGGAACTCCCGTTTTCATGCGGGTAACCGGAAGGATCTCTCCGCCTCGCCAGCCGTTCGTCATGGGGCAATTCTCATCCTTGCGGAAGACTGTTCCAAGCCGGGCAGTTGCCCGGTTCGGTTATCCAAGTCTAGTATCAAATATCCGGCTCTGCCTGATTCTGGTAGGCGATTCCTCCTTTTGAAGTTCAACCCGGCCTTTCGCCGCCAGGAACGGCCAGGGCCGGATCGGGATGCTGCCGGTCTCGACATCAGTCTGGACTCGTGGAGACAGCGAATGCCCGTTCCGCCAGCTCGACTTGCCGTCGCCGCCAAGGGATCAGCACGTCCTCGACGATGACCTGGACGACGGCCGCCGCCGGAACGGCCACGAGCGCGCCCACCCACCCGAGCAGCAAGACGCCGGCGATCACGGCGATGAAGGCGGTCAGCGGATGTATATCGACCTGGCTGCCCTCGATCAGCGGCGACAGGCCGTATCC
>DASYVY010000094.1:0-2521 GCA_035936535.1 Thermomicrobiales bacterium
CAGTACCGCAGCGAGGTCAGCCCCTTCGAGCGCGCGATCGGCGGCAAGTCCGGCGAGCGAGCGAATCGCCACCGTCGTGTCACCGTGCCAGACGAGAGCGGGCGATCGCGCTCCCCGCGGAATGCCGGGACCGGCCAGGATCAGCGGGATCCGCAGACTGTGCTCGTACAGGTTCTGCTTTCCCATTAGTCCATGCTGACCCAGCGCCAAGCCATGATCGGCGGTATAGATGACCACCGTCTTGCCGGCCTTCCGGGTCCGCTCCAGCGCCGCGATGACCCGGCCGACCGCCGCATCGAGGTGCGCGATCATGCCGTAGTAGTCGGCGACATGCTGCCGGATTTCATCATCATGCCGTGGCCACCCGGCGAGCCGTTCGTCGCGCCCGGTCATCCACCCATTGTCGAACGGGTGAATCGGCGCAACGTTCGGGGGCAGCGCGATCGAGCGAGGATCGACCTGGTAGCCGTCCGGCGGCGTGCGCGGATCGTGCGGCGCGGTGAAGGCCACGTACAGGCAAAATGGCCCGCCATCGTTGTCCCGGTCCAGATAGTCGACCGCGGCGTCCGTGAAGATGTCGGTCGAGAATCCGTCACCGATGGTGACCTCATTATCCGGGTAGCGACCGGTCGGATCGAACCGGCGAAGCGGCACCCGGTGGTGATCGCTCATCCCACCGAACATCACCGGTCCACAATCGCTGAAGGAGCGGGCGAAGCTGGCGGCATCGTTGTGCCACTTGCCCACGGCGTAGCTGTCGTAGCCCGCCTCTCGCAGCGCTTGCGGAAACGTCGCCATCCCGGGCGGAATAGCAAGGGCACGGGGAAGATCGCGCCCGGTGGGATCCATGGTCGAGGCGAAGATTGAGCGGCCCGTCATCAGCGATGCCCGCGAGGGGACGCAGACGGCGCCATGCATCCCGCCCTGGCAGTGGGCACCGTCAAAGCTCGATCCCCGCGCCGCGAGCGCGTCGAGGTTCGGAGTCCGAACGACATCATTGCCGTTTGCGGAGATCGACTCGTACCGGTGATCGTCCGCGATCAGGACGACGAAATTGGGGCGATCGCTATCCGACACGCTATTGGAGCCTTCCGCGAGCGAGGGTCGGCCAGGTGGCGATGACCCGATCGTTCCGGACCCCGACCAGCCGCTCGTGCAGGTGTACCGCCTGGTCACTGTAGCCGACATTCAACCGTAACAGGTCACCCACACGGGGTTCCTCACAGCCAGCGCGCAGGTGGATCGTGCCGTGTTCGGCCGAGAGGCTCACGCCAGCCACGTCGCCGATCCCGATGACTTCCGGCGGCATGTTCGTGGGATCGAGCGCCTTGCGACCGGCGTCGAACACGATCCGGTTCGGGGCTGGCCGGCTGGTCACGATCACCTGCAGGGACAGCGCCGGCTGGACCGGAACGCCAAGCTTGCGATAGAACGCATCGCCGAAGATTCCGCCGCCGGCCTGCACCTCGGTGATGCCGGGGATGCCGCTCGCCGTGACAAAGGTGCCAGTTCCGCCACACGACACGATCTCGACGGGGATGCCGTCGTTGCGGACGGCCTCCACCGCCGAGAGCAGGCGCCCGACCGAGGCCCGGATCTCCCGCTCCCGCTCGGTGTCATCCGGGATCGCCACCGCATGGCCCTCCCATGCCATCATGCCCGCGAACCGGACGTTCGGCAGATCGACGATCTCCCGCGCGAGGGCGACCGCCCTGTCGGCATCGGCTACCCCTGCCCTGCCCATTCCCGAGTCCAGCTCGATCACCACTCGCGGCCGAGAACCGGCGGCGGCCCCCGCCGTATCGATCTCTCGCACATTGGCAACGTTGTCGACCGCAACGATCACATCGGCTTCGCGTGACAAATGCGCCAGGCGGCGCGTCTTGATCGGTCCCACCACCTGGTTCGCGACAAGAATGCTCCGGATGCCAGACGCCGCGTAGACCTCCGCTTCACCCAGCTTGGCGCAGGTGATCCCCAGCGCCCCGGCGGCGAGCAACCGGTGCGCCACCGCCGGCGACTTGTGCGCCTTGGCATGCGGCCGCCAGCTGATCCCGCGGTCCCGAAGCAAAGCGGCCATGGATGCGATATTGGCGTCCAGCACATCGAGATCGACGAGCAACGCCGGTGTATCGAGAGAGGAAACCGGCAGACCGATGGGGGAATCGACCATGGCAAGGATCCCTTCGGAATGGTGTGTCACAGGCCCGATGCGGCGACCGAAGAGCAGCCGTGCTCGAAGGCTCAGACAACGAGCATCGCTCGTGAGGTTACGCGATTGGAACGGGCCTGTCCCAACCAGTTTAAGGGGGACAGCGCCGGGGCATTGTACCGACCCCGCCCCCGATCGCAACCCGCGCCAGCTAGGCATTGCCGCTTGACGGAGAGCGGCCCTGCCGGTATCGTATTTAGCGTACTGGTTAAATGTCGGTGAGGGTGAGCACATGCCAGCAACCGATCAACTCAGCACCACCCTGAGCGCACTTGCCGATCCGACCCGGAGGGCCATCCTCCATCGCCT
>DASYVY010000095.1:0-5771 GCA_035936535.1 Thermomicrobiales bacterium
AGTGGCGTCCTGCTTGACCGCGATCGGCTGGTGACCGATCCCAAGGCCGCAAGCCGAATGGGATACGCGCTGGCGAAGGCGTTCTTCACGGGAAAGATCGACACGGTTGCCGCGCCGAGCATCTGGGGCGCCGGTCTGGCACAGTGGGTCGCCTATTTCCTCGAACCCAAGGCGAAGGTCGTATATGCCACGCCGCTCCCGGAAGGTGGCCGGCGTATCGCCGAGAACCTGCATGGATTGATCGCCGATCGCCGCATCCTGCTCGTCGACAACGTGCTGATCAGCGGCCAGACGATGCAGCGGTTCGATGCCGAGGTCGGGGACCTGGGCGGCGAGGTCCTGGGTGTCGGGACACTCTGGCATAGCGCCGAGGAATCGGTCCAGGGACATGAGGTATTCGGCCTGTTCAACGACCTCTACCCGGCGTACCTCCCGGAGAACTGCCCACTGTGCGAGGCCGGTGATGTCCCGACCGAATCGGTACCGTACTGACCGTCGTTCTCGCCAGCGGTCCGCTTCGGCCGAACCGGACGAAACGACGCCGGAGGCGGATCGCCCCCGGTCCGGACCGATCACCGCGATCCGCACCCAGCAGCGCGACCAGGAGCGCGTCAGCGTCTTTCTCGATGACGTCTTCGCGTTTGGACTGGACCAGCAGATCGTTCTGGATCGTGGACTGCACACCGGCCAAACGTTGACGGAGGCGGACACCGCCGAACTTCTCGCCCTTGACGAGACCTCGCGGGCAACGGCGGCAGCCCTGCAATTCCTCGGGTATCGCCCCCGGTCGGAAGGCGAGATCCAGCGTCGCCTTCGCCAGCGCGGGTTCGCACAGCCGGCGATCGACACGACGCTCGACAAACTCCGCGGCTGGCGCTACGTCGACGATAGTGACTTCGCGGAGCGCTGGATCGAGAACCGCCTCGTGCACCGGCCGCGTTCCGCCCGGCTCCTAGCCCAGGAACTGCGGCAAAAGGGCGTGGATGCCGGGACCGCGGCCGGCGCGATCGATGAGGCGGCGATCGACGAGGTCGCGGACGCAACAGCATTGGCGGCCGACAAGATGCGCAAGCTCTCCAACCTGCCCGACGATGTGCGGACCAGGCGCGTGACGGGGTTCCTTGCCCGTCGGGGCTACGGCTTCGGTGTGATCCGGGCTGCGCTGGACGGTCTTGTCGATTCTGCTGACCCCGCCGGAATCGACATCGACCCGGGTGATGACGCCGATCCCGCCACGGACCGCTAATTCTTCCGGTTCTCGTTCACTGTCTCACGCCTTATGTCCTCTGGAGCTGATGCAGAAGCTCTTGTTCGGGAGAGAGCGCAACATGCGGCATGTTGAATGCCATGACGTCCCGACCGTCCCACCTCTGGGTCTGCACCACCTGACTGGTGACTGGCGCGTCGGGCAAAGGGTGACCTCTCTTGCGATGACCGGGACCCGAATATCGGTGTGGTACAGTACAAGAGGCTGCAGGAAATGCCCGGCCGTTGGTGTCGGCGTTCCTTTCCCAAATCCCCGCTGAACCGAACTCATGACTCCATACAGCATCACTGGGAGGACTTCAGAGCCCCACAGGGATAGCTGGTGCTTTGCGTATGTTTCCAGCAACCGGCCCCAGGACGTGAACCGATGCCACGGCGCCTGGCTCACATGGACTGGATAGGGCGGAGGAATGCATGGCGGAAATTCGCTGGTATGGCCATAACTGCTTCAAGATCCGGGCGAAAGAAGCCACGGTGCTCACCGATCCGGTCGCTCGTTCGACCGGTTACGCGATGGGCAGGCAAAATGCTGACATCGTGACGATCTCGGACGAGCACGCTGGCGACATCAACCTGAACGCCATCCGTTCGGACTTCCAGACGATCCGCGGGCCGGGCGAGTATGAGATGCACGATGTGTTCGTGACCGGCGTCCGCACCTATCGCGATGAGGAGCGTCGGCCAGAATCCGGTTACAACACCATCTACCTGATCGAAATCGAGGGGCTCAAGATCGGGCACTTCGGCAATCTCGGGCATGGCCTTTCGGACGAGCAGGCCGAGATCTTCAACACCGTCGACATCCTGATGATCGCCGCCGGAGGCGGCGGTGTGCTCGATCACGAAAAGGCCGTGGACCTGGTAACCCAGCTTGCGCCCAAGGCCGTGATTCCCATGCGCTTCGCCACCGCGATCGGGGACAAGGACCTGGATGATGCCTCGGCATTCACCAGGCAGCTCGGCGTCGACATTCCAGACCCTCTTGAGAAACTTGTCGTTCGTCCATCGGATCTCGCCGAAACGATGCGGCTGATCGTGCTCGATCCCGACAGCGAACCGGCAAAACGCTAACGTGCACGATCATTTCGGGGCACCATCCACGATCATCCGCCAGTTGTCGTTCCTCACGTGTTCCGCCGATTCCGCAGCGGGAGGGCCGCATGCCTAAGTACATCTTCGTGACCGGTGGGGTCGCCTCTTCCGTCGGCAAGGGAATCACCACCGCCTCGCTGGGACGCATCATCAAGAATCGCGGTGCCAGCATCTCGATCATGAAGCTCGACCCCTACCTGAACGTCGACCCCGGAACGATGTCGCCCTACCAGCATGGCGAGGTCTTCGTCACCGACGATGGTGCCGAAACCGACCTCGACCTCGGCCACTACGAGCGCTTCATCGACGAGAACCTCTCCAGGGCGTCGAACGTGACCACCGGCCGGGTGTACTCCAGCGTGATCGCCAACGAGCGGCGTGGCGACTACCTTGGCGGCACGATCCAGGTCATCCCCCACATCACGAACGAGATCAAGCAACGTATCCAGCTCGCCTCCCGGCAGCATGAATCCGATGTCGTCATCGTCGAAGTCGGTGGCACGGTTGGGGACATCGAGGGTCAAGCGTTTATCGAAGCTGTCCGCCAGATGCGCCGGGATGTCGGCCGCGAGAACAGTCTCTACATCCACGTCACACTGCTGCCCGAGATCGCCGCCACGGGCGAACTCAAGACCAAACCTACCCAGCAGAGCGTCCGCGAGCTTCGCTCGCTTGGAATCCAGCCGGACGTGATCGTCTGTCGGTCGGATCGCGAGATCCCCGAGGAGACACGCGACAAGATCGCCCTGTTTTGTGATGTGGAGCTGGAGGCCGTGATCGGGATGCCCACGGCGTCCACGATCTACGAAGTGCCGCTCATCCTCGAAGACGCAGGACTCGGCTCCTGGATTGCCAGCCGGTTTGGCCTCCGGGATCAGCCGGATCTCCGAGCCTGGACAGCCATGGTCGAGCACATCCGGCAGCAGAAGGCGACGCTTCGCATCGCGCTCGTCGGCAAGTACGTGGATCTCCATGACGCCTACATGAGCGTGACCGAATCGCTGATGCACGCCGGGCTCCACCACAACGTCGATATAGAGGTCGTCTGGATCAATTCCGAAACCGCAACCGGGGAGGAGATGGAGCAGGAGCTTCGCAAGGTCTCCGGTGTCGTCGTGCCGGGCGGCTTCGGCCCCCGCGGCATCGAGGGCAAGGTCCACGCGGTGAGGTTCGCCCGGGAGAAGGGCATCCCGTACCTCGGCCTATGCTATGGCCTGCACATGGCCGTGATCGAGGTCGCCCGTAACCTCTGCGGCCTGGACGGCGCCAACTCGACCGAGATCGACCCCCAGACGCCGCACCCCGTGATCGACCTGATGCCGGGCCAGCATGGTGTCGAGATGGGTGGCACCATGCGGCTGGGCCTGTGGCCGTGCGAGCTCAAGCCCGGCACCCATGCTGCCGAAGCCTACGCGGTCGATATGGTCAAGGAACGTCACCGTCACCGGTTCGAAGTCAACAACGAGTATCGCGACCAGTTGGAGGAAGCCGGGCTGGTCGTCAGCGGGGCGTCGCCCGACAATCAACTGGCGGAGATCATGGAGTTCAGGAACCACCCGTTTTTCGTCGGGGTCCAGTTCCATCCCGAGTTCCGGAGCCGTCCGGACCGGCCCCATCCCTTGTTCCGTGACTTCGTCAAGGCGGCCAAGCTGACGCTGCCCGAAGGGGCGCAGCGCTCGCTGCCGCTCGGAGACGATATGGACGGGCTCCAGGACCGTGTCGTCGATCGTCCGCTGGCGGTCAGCGCCGCGTCCTGAACACAGCTGGCACCGGACCGACTGCGGGACACGGCTGACCCTGACATGGAAGAGGGCCATCCGACTCGTGAAGCGAGCCGGATGGGCCTCGGGCGTCGGGCCATCTATGCGGTCGCGGCGACCTGCTCAGATACCTCGACCGCGACCACCGGCAGGGTGAGGATGAACCGTGCGCCGCCGCCTTCGGCCCGTTCGACCTCCAGCGTCCCCCCGTGAGCTCTCGCCAGGCGAGAACTGATGTACAGGCCGATCCCCAGCCCCTGGCTGCCATCCAGCGCCCGCTCGCGATCGTCCTGGGCGTCATCAAACCGATAGTACTGCTTGAACAGGCGTTTCTGGATGCGGGGAGGAACGCCGGGGCCGAAGTCCCGAACCGTGATGCACACCTCGCCGAACCCACATTTCCAGACGTTGACATCGATCGGCCCATCGGGAGCATACCGGACCGCATTGGTCAGGAGATTGACCAGGATCTGCTCGACCCGGACCTCGTCCCAATCCACCGCGAGCCGCTCCGGAGCCGTGACGCGAATCTCGCGATCGGCCGAGATACCACCCACCGTCGACACCACGGACTGGACGATCGCCGAGGCGTCGGTAGAAGCGATGGTGAGGTCGAGGCGTCCCAAATCGACACGCGAGATATCGAGCATCCGGCTTACCAGCTCCGATATCCGGTCGACTTGCTCGATCACCAGTCCAATCCGGTCCACCACTTCCTGCTCGTCGGGTTGTGTTCCGCGCTTGCGGATCCGGCGCTGAATCAGCTGGAGATTGCCCCGTAGCGATGTCAGCGGGTTTCGCAACTCGTGGGCGACGACGGACAGGAACTCGTCCTTGGTCCGGTCGAGGGAGGTGAAATGCCGGCGATCCTGGAGCACGCAGACAGCCCCCGTGACCTCTCCCTCGTCACTGAAAACCGGCGAATGGCTTACCAGCACGTCCAGCAGCGAGCCATCGGCCCGCTGGATCGTCAGCGGTTGCCCAAGGAACGACTTGCCGGAGCGCAGTGGCTGGATCAGCGGATGCGCATCCTGGCTGAAGAGCCGGCCATCGCCATCGACCATCCGCAGCTCTTCCGCCCTGATCTCGCCGGGACGGATCTGATCTCCGAACATGTCCGCGGCGGCCCGATTGGCGACGGAGACTTTTGCATCCGGCGCGTCGACGATCAGCACTCCTTGCGGGACTTCGTCCATCACCTCCAGCAACCGCTGGAACGCCTCGGTCGAGCGACTGACCGTCTCGAACCGCGCAATGGCCTGTGCGGTCTGGCCTCCCAGGCTGGCGACGAATGAGAAATCGATGGCCTCCGTCGGCGCGAGCGTGGAAAACGTGACGATCGTCACCCCGATTGGCTGATTGTCGACAAGAAGCGGAACGATGAGCAGGGCCGCGGCATCGAAGCTCGCCATCATCGCCGCTTCGATCGGCCCTGGATTGTCGCGTGTCAGGAGTTTCGGCTCGTGCTGGGCGAACGCAAGCAGAATAGCGGGCAAGGAGAATGGATCGTACCGCCGCGGCAGCATCTCCGGGTAGCTCGACTCCGCGAGTTCCCGCAGGAGCAGGCTCCCGTTGTCGTCCCTCAGCAACACGAAGGCGTGATCGCCAGCCAGCTCGACCCGGATACGTTGGATCGCGGCGGCGATCACGTCA
>DASYVY010000096.1:0-2979 GCA_035936535.1 Thermomicrobiales bacterium
CCGCGACCTGCAGACCGACCTGGCCGGTTTCGTAGTCGTCCGTGGTCTGGCCAGCCAGGATGATGTCGAACTCGTCCTCGCGCAGGCTCCCGGTGAGCACAGTCGCCATCGCCAGCGTATCGACGGCATTCGGGTCGTCGACGTCGAGATGCACGCCGCTGTCCGCCCCAGTTGCTAGCGCCCGAACGATCACATCGCGGGCCGATGAGGGACCTGCGGTGACAACCGTCACGTCCCCACCGGCTCGTTCCTTGAGAGACACCGCTTCGCTGATCGCATACGCGTCATAGGTATTCAAGACACGTGACGGACCGATCACGGGGTGGCGCGTGGCCTCGTCAACCCGCACGTCGGCGATATCCGGCACCTGCTTGACCAGGACTGCTATCCTCAGGGTCACGAGGCATCTCCGTTCCGGAAACGTGCCGGGCGTTTCTCCAGAAAAGCGTGCATGCCCTCTCGCTGCTCGCCGCTTCCAAAGGCTTCGGCAAACGTCCGCAGCTCTTCGGAGTGGCTCTGGCTGGGATGATTCGTCCGCGATATCCCCATGAGCCGCTTCGCCGCTCGCACCGCCGCCGGACCCTGGGACGCGATCGTTTGCGCCAGGACCAGCGCCGCGTCCATCAAGGCGTCGCCTGGAAACACGGCATTGACCAGGCCGATCCGGAGCGCCTCCTCGGCATCGATCCGCTTTCCGCTGAAGATCAGTTCCGCTGCGGTTCCCAGGCCCACCAACCCCGGCAAACGCTGCGTGGCCCCCCACCCCGGCGGGATGCCCAACCCCACTTCCGGCTGTGCGAACACGGCGTTCCGCGCGGCATAACGGATGTCGCAGGCCAGAGCCAGCTCGCATCCACCTCCAAGCGCGAACCCGTTGACCGCCGCGATCACCGGCTGGGGAGCGGTCTCCAAAGCCTGCGCCGTCGCATGCCCGAGACGCCCGAACGCCAACGCCTCGTCCAGGGTGAGGCCCGCCATCTCCCGGATGTTCGCCCCGGCCACAAACGACCGATCGCCCGCGCCCGTCAGCACAATCGCTCGCGTCGATCCCTGGGCGCTGATTCCGCGTACCGCCGACAGCAGGTCGAGCAGATGCTCGCTATCGAGCGCATTCAATGATTTTGGCTTATTGATGGTGATGGTCGCGACATGACCTTCCCGCCTGACGTCGATACTCACTACTTACAGCTCCTCAGTCCGGCTTCCGGACCGCAGCAGGTCAAGATACTCGTCGCGAACACCCACGTACCGCGCCGGGATGCTGGCCAGGCGTCTTTCCTGCTCTTGCCCGAGCCGATCGCGAGGCTTGGCGGGAACGCCGACCATCACGACTCCCTCGGGCACCTCGACCCGCTCCGCTATCAGCGCACCCGCCGCGATGACGGCGTTGGCACCAACGGTGGAGTATGAGAGCACGATCGCTCCCATGCCGACGAGGACCCGGTCCCGAATGGTCGTGCCATGGATCAGCGCACCATGACCGATCGTCACATCGTCGCCGATGTCCACCGGCGCGTCTTCATTGACGTGGATGACCGTACCGTCCTGGATGCTGGTGCGGGCACCCACTCCGATTGGCGCGATATCTCCCCGTACCGTGGTTTGGAACCAGACGCTCGACTCCTCGCCGATCGTCACATCACCGATCACCACCGCGCCCGGCGCGATGAACGCGCTTGGGTGGATTCTCGGCCAGGCGCCCCGAAACGGGAGGATGATCGCCCCCGGAAACAGCACGTCGAACTGCTCGCGCTCTACATGGGTCGGCATCAGCCGTCGACCCGGAGGACGACTGCATCGCCCAGTCCGCCACCGGAGCAGATCGCTGCGACTCCTGTCCCGCCACCACGTTCCCGGAGCGATTCGATCAAGGTGAGCACGATCCTCCCGCCGCTGGCCGCGAAGGGATGGCCCAGTGCAACGGCGCCGCCGTTGATATTGACCTTGTCGGTAGGGATGCCGAGGCGGGCTGCGGAGATGATCGGGACGCTGGAGAACGCCTCATTGATTTCGAAGAGATCGATGTCATCCGCCGTGAGGCAAGCCTTTGCCAGGGCTTTTTCAGTGGCCATTGCCGGGGTGAAGGCGAGATAGGGCGGGTCCCAGCCAGCATGGCCGTATCCGAGGATCGTGGCCTGGATCTCCACACCGTGATCTTCCGCCCATGCGTCACTAGCGACGACCAGGGCCACCGTGCCGTCATTGAGCCCCGGGGCGTTTCCGGCCGTAACCGTGCTGTCCTCTCCGAAAGCCGGCTTCAACCGGGCCAGCGCCTCCATTGAGGTGTCTCGCCTCGGCCCCTCGTCCCGATCGACCGTAACCGAGCCTTTGCGGTCGCTGATCGTGACAGGCACAATCTCCCGCTCGAACCGCCCACGGTCGATCGCCGCGAGCGCCAGCTCGTGGGACCGCAGGGCCCACGCGTCCTGTGCCTGGCGATCGATGCCTTGTTCCGCCGCAACCGCCGATCCCTGCTGACCCATCAGGCAACCGTCCTTGACGGAAACGAGTCCATCATTGATCGCCAGGTCGACCAGCACTCCGTCGCCAGATCCATAACCGGCGCGCGCCTTTGGCAACGCATAGGGCGCATTGGACAGGCTCTCCATGCCGCCAACCGCTGCCAGGTCCGCGTCACCCAGCCGGATCATCATGTTTACAATCGCGAGCGCCCGCATGCCCGAACCGCAGACACGGTTGACCGTCTCCGAAGTCGCGGTTTTTAAAAGACCGGCGTTGAACCCTACTTGTCGCGCCGGGTTCTGGCCGGCCCCGCCCTGGAGCGCCTGGCCGAATGCCACGTGCTCGATCAGATCCGGCTCAACTCGCGACCGCTCGATCGCGGCCTGGAGGGCTATCGTGCCAAGCTCCACCGCAGACTTCCGCGAAAGACCACCGTTGATCTTGCCGAAGGGCGTTCGTGCGGAGGACAGAATGACCGTATTGGGCATGGATGACCCTCTTCGGATTGTGATCAGG
>DASYVY010000097.1:0-1710 GCA_035936535.1 Thermomicrobiales bacterium
ACTCAAGCCGGTCGCCATCCGGCTGATGCTCGGCGACCATGCCCATGTCGGCATTTCCTGACCCGGCAACGCCTGAAGGGGGTATCGATCCGGGATGGCCATGACGCCCGAACGCCCGATCCTGATCACCGGAGCCGGCGGCCAGCTTGGCACGTATCTGCGCCAACGCCTCTCCGCCAAGGACGCGGCGTTCGTGGGTATGGGAAGCCAGGCCAGGGAAGGGGTTGACCTGGTCGTCGACATTTCCGACCTGGACGCCGTCGATCGTGCCTTCGCTACCGTCACGCCTTCCATCGTCATCCATGGCGCGGCATACACCGATGTCGACGGGTGTGAGCGGGATCCGGACAGGGCCGATGCGGTCAATCACCGTGGCGCGCGAGCGATCGCGGAAGCCGCCGCACGAACGGGCGCCTACGTCCTGGCTGTAGGGACCGACTTCGTCTTCTCCGGCAAAAAGGGATCGCCCTATTCGGAACGAGCGGAGCCCGACCCCGTTTCGGTCTACGGCGCTAGCAAGCTTGCCGGAGAACGAGCGGTTCTGGAGACGGATCCGTCGTTTGCCGTAGCCCGGACAGCTTGGGTGTACGGTGGCGCCGGAAAACACTTTCCGCGGACAGTGCTGAATGTCGTGGCGTCCCGTGGCGGGATGGCGGTGGTCGATGACGAGATCGGTTGCCCGACATTTGCCGGCGACCTCGCGGACGGGCTGATCGCCCTTGTCGCGCAGCGTCCATCGGGGATTTTCCATCTTACCAACGAGGGGGCGGTGAGCCGCTACGAGTTTGCCCGTGGCATCATGATCGCGGCCGGGAAGGACGCCGGCGCGATCTCGCCAATCTCGACCGAGGAGTTCCTCGCCTCCTACCCGCTGCCCGCGAAGCGACCGGCGAACAGCGCTCTGGAAAATCACCGCGCCGCACAGCTGGGCGTGCGCCTGCCGGACTGGCGGTCATCGCTCCAGGCATATGTGCCGCGACTGGTCCAGGAACTCGCCGATGCGTGAAGCGCACCGATATCTGCCATTGACGGTCAGGAGACAGGTTTGAAGATTCTGGTAACAGGTGGTGCCGGGTTCATCGGCTCGACGTTCGTGCGCCTGGTCCTGGACCAGTACCGGGACGACGAGTTGACGACACTGGACGCCTTGACCTATGCCGGGAACCCGGCCAACCTGATGGGTTTGGAAGATCAGGGGCGGCATTCGTTCGTTCGTGGAGACATCGCGGACCACGCATTGGTCGATGAGCTGGTCCGGGATCACGACGCCGTGGTCAACTTCGCGGCCGAAACGCATGTCGACCGCTCCCTGCTGGATCCTGGAGCATTCCTGCGCGCCAACGTCGAGGGGGTTTACGTCCTGCTGGATGCGGTTCGGCGGCACGGCAAGCGGATGGTCCAGGTCAGCACCGACGAGGTGTATGGCGACATCCCGGAAGGGAAGCACTCGTTCGAATCGGACGCGGTCAACCCACGCTCTCCCTATTCGGCGGCCAAGGCTGGCGGCGAGCTGTTCTGCCGCTCGTTCTTCGTCTCCTACGGCACGGACGTGATGATCACGCGGGGCTCCAACACGATCGGGCCGCGCCAGTATCCCGAGAAGCTCATCCCGCTCTTCATCACCAACGCCCTCCGGGGCGAGCCGCTGCCGGTCTATGGTGACGGGCTGCAGATTCGGGACTGGCTCTACGCGGAAGACCATGCGGCCGG
>DASYVY010000098.1:0-12851 GCA_035936535.1 Thermomicrobiales bacterium
CGCCAGATAGGTCCCTCCGCTGACAGGTTTGCCAGTTACGCGAGGCCGGACTCACCTTCGGAAATCTTGCCATCAGGTCACCGACAGGTGTGATTCTGGACGCGCGCGTTCCCGGCTCTGTTGTCGCTGTTCAGTTCGGAATCAAATGGCGTTATGATGCGGCGGTTGAAACTGGTGAAGTGAGCGAGCGGCTGGTCGATGAGCGGTACCGTGGAGTACCACGGGGCGAATTATGCCGGGAAGGATACGGGCGGTCGCCGCTACACCGCGCTCTGGCAGAGAGGATGCATGACGTGACGCAGAACGCGGTGCTCGGGAAGCAATCGGACATCCAGGTCTATGGCAATTACATTGGAGGGAGTTGGCGGCAGGCTCGGTCCGGGGACACCTATGAGAACCGGAACCCGGCTCGGTCGTCCGAGGTAATCGGGCACTTCGCCTCAAGCGCGGCTGAAGATGTCGACGACGCGATCGCCGCCGCGTACGGTGCGGCGGAATCCTGGGGCAGAATGTCTGCGATCGCCCGGGCGAACATCCTCTACAAGGCATCGGAAATCCTCGCCGCGCAGGTCAATGAGGTAGGGCGCGATCTCGCCCGGGAAGAGGGGAAGACCCTCAAGGAGGGGATCGGCGAGACGGGCCGCGCGGTGCAGATCCTTCGCTACTTCGCCGGGGAGATCCAGCAGCCGATCGGCGAGCACTATCCATCCATCGGTCCTTCCACCCTGCTGTTCACGCTGCGGGAGCCTCTCGGGGTATGTGCGATTATCACCCCCTGGAACTTCCCGATCGCCATACCCGCCTGGAAGATCGTTCCCGCACTGGCGTTCGGCAACACCGTCGTGTTCAAGCCGGCGAGCCTGACTCCGCTCTGCGCGGTTCACCTCACCAACGCACTCGTGGAGGCCGGGCTGCCGGAAGGGGTACTCAATCTCGTCACTGGAGCCTCCTCCGCCGTGGGCGATCCGCTCGTGACGGACGAGCGCGTGGTGGCCGTTTCCTTTACCGGGTCGAACACGGTCGGTAATGAGATCCGGAAGCGGGCCAGCGAGCACGGAGCCAAGGTCCAGCTCGAGTTGGGCGGAAAGAATCCGGCGATCGTGCTCGCCGATGCCGACCTGGATCACGCCATCACCCAGGTGATCAATGGCGCGATGATGAGCTCCGGTCAGAAATGCACGGCGACCAGCCGGGCGATCGTCGACCGTCGGATTGCCGACGATGTCACCCAACGGCTGGCCGAACGGATCAATGCGCTCAAGGTGGGGGATCCGCTTGCGCCGGATACGGTGATCGGTCCCCTGATTTCGGAAGATGCCGCTACGCGAGTCGCGGACGAGATCGAACGGGCACGGAGCGAGGGAGTGGCGCTGGTGGCGGGAGGCGGTCGGCCCGATGGCATGAGCGACGGTCACTTCGTCACGCCGACCCTCTTCAGCGATGTCGAGCCGGAGTCCCGGCTGGGGCAGGAAGAGCTGTTCGGCCCAGTCCTGGGCGTCATCCCGGTGGATGATATCGATGAAGCGATCGCGGTCGCCAACCGGGTCCGCTACGGGCTTTCGGCATCGATCTTCACCAGGGACATTGGACGAGCACTGTCGTTCGTGCAGCGAATCCAGGCCGGCATCGTCCACGTCAACTCTGAGACCGCCGGCGCCGAGCCCCATGTGCCGTTCGGGGGCTACAAGGGTTCGAGTTCCTACTCGCGCGAGCAGGGCAAGGCATCCCGCGAGTTCTACACTCAGGTCAAGACCGTCTATCTGGATCCGCCGCCGGCCAGCTGACGGCTGATGCGTTGGCCCGACTCTGGCGGTTGACCGTGGAGGCACGGCGGCGCCTGCTGCCGGACGAATAGTGAGACGGGGACGTCCATCCCTGTCCAGAACAGGAGCCTTCATGGAACAACCAATCGAACGCTCAGCGAACACGGAATGGGCCGGCGATCTCGCCGCCGGAAGCGGGACGGTTTCGTTCGGCAGCGGGGCCATCGGCGATTCCCCTGTTACATGGGCCTCGCGCACGGAAACGTCGGACGGCAAGACGAGCCCGGAGGAGTTGATCGCGGCGGCGCATTCGTCCTGTTATGCGATGGCGTTTTCCCACACCTTGACGCAGGCGGGTCACAAGCCGAACAATCTTCACGTTACGGCCAAGGTGGGTCTGGAGCCAAAAGCTGGTGGTGGGGTCGAGGTAACGTCGTCGGCGTTGACGGTGCGGGGCCACGTCCCTTCACTGACCCAGGATGCGTTCGAGGACCTGGCGAACCAGGCCGAGCAAGCCTGTCCGGTCTCGAACGCCCTGCGGAACAATCTCAAGATCACGGTCGATGCGAGACTCGAATCCTGAAGAGCGAGCATTGATGCGGGTATGAGGAACGGCGCTCTCACGGAGCGCCGTTCCTCATGTGTTGACGATCCGGGTGTGATACACGAGCGTCAACACCATGGTTGCCCCGAAATACGCCCAGAACCACCGGGGCAATCGGCGTTCTGAGGCGGTTTCGTCTCGCGCATCGAAGGTGACGAGGAGTGCCACGGGCACGATCGGCCATGTCCAGTACCACGGATGCGAGTTGGCCGGGATGAACGCCAGCGCACAGATCGTCCCGGTCCATGCAACCAGCAGCGGGCGCGTCGACTTCCAGTCCCGTGCGACATCGTTCTCAACGGTGTCGCCCACGCTCTCCGCTGACCACATGGCTCTGCCGAAACGGTACACCAGATTTGCGAGCACGGCGAGCAGCACGAGCATCAAGGCGACCTGCATGACGACCTCGTACACGGTCGCGACCTGCGGCGAGAATACGTTCTCCAACAGGATCGAGGGCATGAACCAGAGGGGGTGGGTGAAAATGCGACCCGGCTCGCTGAACATCTCGGCAAGCGTCTCGATACCGCTCCAGTACGGCACGAACGTCCCCCAGATCACCGCCGCGATGGCCAGGGCATCGACAAGCCAGTTGCCGAGGATTCCTGTCGAGCCCCCCTTGGTCTTCCGGTTGACGAGCCGGAGGAGAACGAGGAATCCGAGCAGCGGCAGCGTGACGTACTTGATCATCGCCGAGGCGGCGACCAGGATGACCGCCCCGCGGATCGCCCCGATTCCACCGACAAGGACGAGAGCCAGGCCACAAGTCGCCAGAAGGATCAGGACCGGATCGTTGTGCGCCTGCCCGGATGACTCGATCAGCATGTTCGGTTGCCAGGCGACGAGCACGCCGGCCGCAACGGCGAGTGAACGCTTCCCGGTCAGGACGCACGCCAGCCGGTAGGTGACCGCCGCACAGCCAATCGCGGCGGCTCCCAGGACGAGCTTGTAGAGCACCGTCGCGGTGACGGGGTCCGGCCCGGCCACTCGCATCAGTCCGGCGCTGATCGTGGTCCAGAGTGGCCCGTAGACCGTGGACATGTTGACCCAATGGTTGTAGGGGTAGATTGGATGATCCGGGAAGAGGACGAGCGGGTGGAGGTAGGGGTTGACCCCGTTCGCCGCGAGGTCCCCGCTGATCTCGTAGAAGAAGACATCAGCGTTCGAGGGGACCATCAGCAGCAGGATGAGGTGCGCCCCGATCGGTCCAACCAGCCAGGTCCAGAATGGCCGCTGATTGCCTTTCCAGACGAGCCAGAAGCTCCAGGCATGCGCAAGGTACATGAGCACCAGCGCGGCACGGACGCCGTACGCGATGGCACCGGGGGCGAGTGTGAAGAAGCCGCCGTCTCCCGTGCTCCCGGGCAGCCACTGCAATGCCCGCTGCCAGAGCGCCACCCGTTCCAGCGCCCCGAAGGATTCCGTGAGATTGACCAGTCCCCGATTGCCTCGCAGCACGTCGGTGCCCAGAAAGGCGTAGACCAGCCCGAGGGTCGCGACCCAGAGCAGTGTCGTTGGGACGATGATGCCCAGGCGCTCCAGGCGGTCCAGACGCGAGCGAGGAGCTGGCAGGTCGTGCAGGGAGGTCCCCACCCGCTCGGCCCCTTCGGTCGGCAGGTGGCGGGGGGGTGCGCCAGTGGGTGACGCCGCGGGATCGTTCACGGTCGGGATTCTATCCGGTCGCAGCGATGGCCGGCCACCCAGCGAGGGGGCAGGTGCGCCGGCCATCGCCAAGTGGGCCTGGATCGTGCAGACTATCCCGCACGGTGGTATTCGAATCGGGACAGCGAACGTCTTTGCCCGGAATGCCGCTGCGTGATGTTGCCGGGACGAACGGTCCGTGTGAACCGTCGATCATCTCATCGTAGGCGCGCGGTCACGTCCGGGCGTTCGTTTACTCTGGAGGCTCACGTGACAGAACAGATCATCGCCCACGGCGCCGTCGCACGGGAGGTTGGCGAGCCCAGCACGATCGAGGAGATTATCGTGCCTGCTCCAGGGCCGGGAGAAGCCCGAGTGAAGATCCTGGCGAGCGGGGTCTGCCATACCGATCTCTCCGCGAGGAATGGCGTGTTCGGGACCGAGGGGTTCCCGTTTCTGCTTGGGCATGAGGGAGCCGGGATCGTCGAGAGCATCGGTGAAGGGGTAAGCAATGTCCGGGCGGGCGATCACGTGATCCTGGCCTGGCGAGCTCCCTGTGGCGCATGCCGGTTCTGCCTGGCGGGAAAGCCGCACCTATGCGCTGCGAGCCTCAACGCCAGCACGAAGATGCGCGCGAAATCGGACGGGGTGGAGCTGAACGCCGTACTCGGCATCGGCACCTTCTGCACCCACACCCTCGTCCACGCCCATCAATGCATACCGGTCAACCCCGAACTCCCCAAGGGCCAGATGAGCTTGATCGGTTGTGGCGTCATGACCGGCATAGGAGCCGCCCTGTACACCGCGGACGTCGAGCCCGGATCGAGTGTCGCGGTCTTCGGCTGTGGCGGCGTCGGCGATTCGGTGATCATGGGCGCCCGCATAGCCGGCGCGGCGAAGATCATCGCCGTCGACCTGGATGACAAGAAGCTGGAATGGGCCAAGGGATTCGGCGCGACGCATACCGTCAACCCGAACACGGGCGATCCTGTGGAGCAGGTCAAGGCGCTGACCGATGGCTTCGGTGTGAACTTCGCCTTTGAGGCCGTCGGACGACCGGACACGACAATGCAGACAATCCTGTCCCGCGACTTGGCCGGCACCGCGGTGATCATCGGCGTCGGAGGACCATCCTCGACGATCGACGCATTCCCATTCGGCACATTCTTCGATCTCGGCGGGTCGCTTCGCGTCTCCTGGTACGGCGATTGCCTGCCGACGCGCGACTTTCCGATGCTGGCGACCTGGTACGAGCAGGGCCGCCTCGATCTCGATGCCGTCGTTTCCCGGACTGTCTCGCTCGACGAGGTAGAAGAGGCGTTCCATGCGATGGAGCGTGGCGAGACCTTGCGCACGATCATCGCCTTCGAATAGGGGGCCTTGGGACAGAGGGTCAGCGGACACTTGGCCTCCTGATCAGGGCCAAGGTTTGGGACTGGGTACGCACACCAGCGATGCCCTGGGCCCGACGCGGCTGCTGACACGGCGGTCTGCCCCTACGGAGACGGCGTCCGCATCAGTCCTTGCCCGGCGTTGATGCTTGACGTGAGATGACGTAGCGCGGTGAACGGCGAGTTGAACGTCACAGGAGACGTTTGAGCTCGAACAGCGCCGTGATCGCATCCAGGGGCGACATCGATTCGATGTCGAGTTCTTTGAGGTGCTCGACGACCGGGTTGGGTGCGTCGAAAAACGTCAATTGCACCCCCGGACCGGTATCCGGGACCGGTTGCCGCATGGCCTCGCGGCGGGACCGGCTCGCGCTGGAACCGTTGCCTCCGTTCTGCTCGAGGTCATCCAGAATCTCCCGCGCCCGCGACACGACACCTCGGGGAATTCCGGCGAGTTGGGCGACGTGAACGCCGTAGGATTTGTCGGCTCCCCCAGGAACGACCTGGCGCAGGAAGACGACGCGCTCGCCCTCTTCGAGCACGTCCATGCGGTACGTCCTGACACGCGGAAGGATCGATGCCATCTCCGTCAGCTCGTGATAGTGGGTGGCGAACAGGGTCCGGCAACCGAGGTTCGTCGCGTTGTGGATGTACTCGACGATTGCCCGGGCGATCGCCAGGCCGTCATAGGTGCTGGTGCCACGACCGATCTCGTCGAGCACGATCAGGCTTTGCCGCGTCGCATGGTTCAGAATGTTCGCCGTTTCCAGCATCTCGACCATGAAGGTACTCTGCCCGGTCGCGATATCGTCCTGGGCGCCGATGCGCGTGAAGATGCGGTCGACGATGCCGAGCGTCGCCCTGGCAGCGGGGACGAACGACCCGATCTGGCCCATCAGCGTGATCAGGGCGACCTGTCGCAGCCATGAGCTCTTCCCGGCCATGTTGGGGCCGGTCAGGACCACGATCTGGTCCGTCGCCGTGTCGAGCGTGGCGCTGTTGGGAACGTATTCGCCCGCAGGAAGGATCGACTCCAGCACGGGATGACGGCCGAGCTCGATCTCCGTTCGGCCGCTTGCCTCGATCACAGGGCGCGAGTATCCGTGGTCCACCGCTACCTCGGCCAGCGAAGCGACGGTGTCGACGTAGGCGACAACTCCGGATGCCCGAAGCAGTTCGCCGCCCGATGCCGCCACCTCCCGGACCAACCGATGGAAGATGTCTGCCTCCATCGAGGCAAGCGTCTCTTCCGCGTTGAGCACCAGCGTTTCGTATTCCTTAAGCTGCGGGGTGAAGTATCGAGTGGCATTCGCGAGCGTCTGCTTGGGGATGTAGTCTCCCGGAAGCGGAGGCCCATCTTCGCCGCGCTGCAGCCGATCGCGCTCCAGCGAGGCCAGGGCTGCGGTCGTGATCTCCAGGTAGTAGCCGAAGACGCGGTTGTAGCCCACCTTGAGCGTCCGGGCGCCGGTTCGATCGCGTTCGGTCCGCTCGAGGTTCGCGATCCACTCCCGAGCCTCGCGCGCCCTCCGCCGGAAACTGTCGAGCTCGGGCGCGAATCCGGCCCGGAAGACGTCGCCCTTGCCGGCAGCCACCGGAGGCTCGTCGACCAGGGCCGCCTCCAGGTGGGTTAACAGTGCCGTCAGATCGGGAACGCTCATGTCCTCCGGAAGGAAGGCCAGGTGCCTGCCTAGCGCAGGCAAGACTTGGAGTGCCGATCGCAGGGTTGCGAGTTCCCGCGGTGTGGCCCGACCGGTAATGGATCGATTCGCGAGGCGTTCGATATCGCCGATACCACGCAGTGCGTCGCGAATCTGCGCGCGGACCGTCGTGCTCCGGAAGAGATGGTCGACGTGATCCAACCGGCTGGTGATCTCCGCCTGCTCCAGGAGGGGCTGGCCGATCCAGCGTCGCAACAGCCGTGCGCCCATGGGCGTTCGTGTCCGGTCGAGCACCGCGGTGAGGCTATGGCGCTGTTCCCCCCGGGCGCTCTCGCTCAGCTCCAGGTTGCGGCGAGTCTGTGCATCCAGGGTCATGAACGTCGCCGTGGAGTAGGTCCTCAGCCCGGTGATCTGCCGGAGACCGTCCAGTTGCGTGTCTTCAAGGTACTGGAGCAAGCCACCAGCGGCCCGGATCGCAAGCGGTAACCCGGCGCAGCCGAACCCGTCAAGGGACTCGGCGCTGAAGTGGCGCAGCAGCGCATCCCTCGCCCGGTCGAGTTGCCAGCGCCAGGCATCGGTCCTGCTCACGGTCACGCCGCCGGGCAACCACGATGCACCGGGCAGCGCTCCCGCTCCGGCCAGATCGGACGACAGGACGATCTCGGCGGCTCCGAGCCGGAGCAATTCACGGCCGACCGCGAGGAGTGCTTCTTCAGGAGCCGCCGCCGTCTGCTCGGTGGTCTGGAACTCGCCGGTTGTGATGTCGGCGTAGGCGATCCCCGCCCGGGACCCATCGATCGCTACGGCGGTGATGTAGTTGTTGACCCGGGCGTCCAGCATCGCCGGGTCAACGACGGTGCCCGGAGTGACGACCCGCGTCACGTCGCGCTCGACCAGCCCCTTTCCCTTGGTGACCTCCCCAACCTGCTCGCAGACCGCGACTTTGTGCCCGGCAGCGATCAGCCGGGCAATGTACCCATCGGCGGCGTGATGGGGGATCCCTGCCATCGGCACGCGAAGGTTCTTGCCCATCTCGCGGCCGGTGAGGACGATGTCCAGCACGTTGGCGGCGATTTCGGCATCCCCGTCGAACGTCTCGTAGAAATCCCCAAGGCGGAAGAACAGGATGGTGTCCGGGAACCGTGCCTTGATCTGCAGGAACTGCTTCCGCAGCGGCACCACCGCCTGCTCCGGCGCTGGGTTGACTACGGCAGACGTTGGGAAGCCCATGAGGAGAACAACCTTCTCTTACGGGACAACGAGAGGGTCGGGCCGGCGGGAAGCTCGCCCGATTGCCCCTTGCCACCCGACCGCATCATCCATGGCAAGAGTGTACGTATATATCATCGAGAGGAACAGTCTTCTCCAAACGATCGATGTGCCTGACGCCCGGTCGGCCAGGCACGATCGGGTTAGGATATCGATGTCTGCCACGTGGAGAAACCCGGGCGGATCGCTGGGTGAGTCGGTACAAGGAGAATGGAGAGATCAATGGCGCTGTTTGCAGTGGTTCTGGAATTTTCGAATGATCTGGAGCGGCGGACGGAGGTTCGGCCGACGCACCGGCAGTATCTGAGACAACTGCTGGAGGCAGGAAAGCTCCACGAGTCCGGGCCGTTCGCGGACGACACGGGTGCCCTCCTGATCTACGATGTCGCGGACATTGCGGAAGTACAGGAACTGCTGAGCAACGACCCGTATACGCCGGCAGGCATCATCGTTGGCGCGACGATCAAGGAATGGAATGTGGTGATCAGCCGGTATGAGTCGACGTAGCGACCATATCAGCGGGACGCCGGGACATCAGGACGCGGCAAGACGAGGACGGCAAAAGGGGAGTTCCGTTAGTGGAACTCCCCTTGAACGTGTCGCTGCGCCGGGATGCCGGGAGCTACAGCTCCTGATGATAGGCGAACAGCCGGTCGCCATCCAGGCGGCGAAGCTTCTGCAACGCCTCGTTCTCGATCTGGCGAACGCGTTCCCGGCTGATCTGCAGTTGCTCGCCGACTTCGGCAAGCGTGTGCTGGTGTCCCTGGCCGAGTCCGAAGCGAAGCTGAAGCACCAGCCGTTCCCGAGCGGACAGCGTATCCAGGGCCGCGCTGACGTCGCGCTTGAGCATCGATTCGGATGCCGCTTCGTACGGCGTCTCCGAGACATCGTCAGCAATCAGGTCACCGAGACTGGTGTCATCCTCGTTGCCGATCGGCGTCTCCAGCGAGATCGTTCGCTGGGCCGCCTGGACGATCTGATGGATCTTCTCAGGCGCAACGGCCATCGCTTCCGCAACCTCTTCCGGCGTTGGCTGACGACCAAGTTCCTGCGCGAGCAGGTTCAGGGTCTTTCGATAGCGGGAGATCGAGTCGCCCATATGGACAGGGAGCCGGATCGTGCGGCTCTGGTCGGCAATCGCGCGGGTGATCGCCTGGCGAATCCACCAGGTTGCGTACGTGCTGAACCGGAACCCCTTGCGCCAGTCGTATTTCTGGACGGCGCGCATGAGGCCGATGTTGCCTTCCTGGATCAGGTCGAGCAAGGTCAGGCCGCGGTTGACGTACCGCTTGGCGATAGAGACGACAAGACGCAGATTGGCGCGGACGAACTGTTGCACGGCCTGAAGATCACCGCTCTCGACGCGCTTGGCGAGATCGATCTCCTGGTCATGGGTCAGCAACGCCGTTTCGGCGATCTCACGCAGGTAGAGGCGAACAGGGTCGTTGATGAAGTTGGGATCGAGGCGCTGAAGCACATCGAGGTCACGTTCGAGATCCGCCTCGGGCTCCATCTCGTCCGCCATCTGCGTGGTGATCTCTTCGGGAACTGCCGGCTTCTCGTCCCCGTTGATGTTATCGCTCACGAGTTGGTCGATTTTGGCGACGTCATAGGTGCCCATTGGGTCACTCATCGTTGCTACATACTCCTTGCGCTGCGTGATCGGTCATCGATTCACGCGCTGGAACGCGTACTCATCTGGCTAGCACGATTCGTTCCGGGATCGGTGCTGGACAGAACTCTGTTGTTTGGTGGAACAAAACGAAAGTTGCACTGGCGTGACGCTGAGAGAACCTGGTGCTGGAACGTCCCTGCGCAGGTATGCCGCATGTACTCTGCATGTTTTGGCATTACGGAAGGCAGCGCGAGGCCAGCCAGTTGCAAGGTCTCCAGTATAGCAGAGGAGCAAGCGTTTGTGAAGCCCTTAACGAGCGAGGCTGTTTCGCCAACCATCTCAGGTGTCGACGCACCGCCGGATGCCCAGCGCCCGGCGCGTGGATCGATATTCTCCGGGAAATGTTCCGCTTACTGACAGGCGCCCCCGGCATCCCGGCATGAAGAAAGGAGCGTCTCCCTATAGGAAACGCTCCTGAATCTCATCCGGTTTTCTTTTGGACGAGGGCTGAACGGCGAGACGACTAGTGACTGCCGCAGCCACAGCCCTGGGCCGTCTGGGCGTTGTCCCCGGCGTCGAAGGAGTGCCCACAGGCGCATCCCGCCACGGCGTTGGGATTTCGTACCGTGAAGCCACCACCCATCAGAGAGTTGACATAATCAATCTCGGCGCCCTGCAGATACATGGCGCTGAAGTTGTCGACGAGCACCTTGACGCCATGCGTCTGGATGACCTCGTCACCTTCGTCCGACTCTTCGTCAATCGTCATGCCGTACTGCAATCCCGAGCAACCGCCCGGAGAGACGAAAACGCGCAACGCATGCTCGGGTGTGCCCTGATCGTCCAGAAACTCCTTGAGCTGCGTCACCGCTTCGTTGGTCATCGTGATCATGGTGTCTGGCCTCCAGGGATTGGGAAACGTCGTGAGATCAGTGCCGCCTGATGCGGCCGATACTTCCCTCGAGTAAGCATAGTCGCTCCGGCAACCATGTCAAGCCGGAAATCTTGCGTCTGTTCCCGGATCCGGGAACACGAAAAGGCCCGGGCGGAGGGCGGGTCGGTTTGTGGCGGCAACGGTCTCCCACTGTAAACTACTGGCCTTGTACCAGTGCTCTAACGGACTCCGGGTGTCATGTCGTGGAAGGGAAATTCGCCGCTTGCCAATCAAACACCGATCCCGCCCCGCCCCAGGACGCCGTCCCGCCGAGGACGCCGCCCCTTCTGATTCCGGACCCGCGGAGGGCAGCGTGCGTGGGCTCGTGACCCGGGCTCATGGACTCTGGTTCGAGGTCGCGCTTGATGGCCAGAACCGCTCGATCATTGCCACGCTGCGCGGTCAGCTCAAGCGGCGGCGCCAGAAGACGGATATCGTGGCGGTCGGTGATCGGGTGTGGGTGGGCGAGCTTCCGGACGGTGAGGGGGCGATCGAGTATGTCGAGCCCCGGATCCGGGTCCTTGCCCGAACGGCTCGGCACACCAGGGACACGGAACAGATCGTGCTGGCGAATCCTGACCAGGTCCTGTTCGTCTTTGCCGTCCGCGAGCCGACGCCACATGTCAGGATGCTCGACCGGTTCCTGATCCTGGCAGAGCTACAGGATATCCCGATCCGGATCGCGATCAGCAAGATGGATCTTGTCGAGACCACCTCCGATTCGTGTGCGGACCGTGTCTTCGCCTCCTATGAAGGTATCTACCCCGTGCACAGGATCAGCGCGGTCACCGGGGAAGGGCTGCCCGAGCTGCGAGCGACATTGGAGGGACGGATTACCGCCGTCGCGGGCCCGTCGGGGGTAGGCAAGTCCAGCTTGCTTAACGCGCTCGATCCAGACACCGCGCGGGACGTTGGCGCGATCTCGCTCGCGACTGGCAAGGGGCGGCATACGACCATCGGCACGCGGCTGCATGACCTCGGCAACGGAACGTACGTCGCTGATACACCGGGGATCCGTGCCTTGGCGATGAGCGCCATCCCCTCGGACCGGCTCGACTGGCTGTACCGGGAGTTCCGCCCGTTTCTCGGCGGATGTTTCTATCCCGACTGCACTCACGTCCACGAGCCCGGTTGTGACGTGCGGGAGGCTGTGGAACGCGGGAACATTCCGCTCGACCGCTATGAAAGTTACCGGGCGTTGCGGACGGGTGACGAACTGGCCGAAGAGGTCGGCTAGGGGATCCGGGCCCGCTGGCTCCGTGGCCCTGGAACAGGACGAACATGAGCCGGACGCCTCGGGATCACGATACCGGACCGACAGGAGTCACGGTCGACCAGCTCATCGACCGGGTATTCCCCGTTGTCGATCACCTGCTCGCGAATCTCGATGGCGAGGAGTTCACGACGACCGAGTTCATCGCGGTCATGAGATCGGTTCCGGTTGGGGAGGCGGCGTACCGCGAAGCGATGCAGCTCTGGGGCGAGCAGGAGCGGCCGACCAAGATGGTGATTCACGGCCAGATCATACCTGGAGCGATGCGTCGATCGCGGCACGTCGAGTGGTCTGGATTCGCCCACGGCGAGGAGGATGACTATGCCGTTCCGGCATGGTGGCGCCTGACCCACATCGACGGGTAGAACGTGACGACGTGGTGTACGTACGCTACAATCGTGGTCCGTGCCGACAGGGCCCCTGGTACGGTGCTCGCCAGGGGATCCCGCAGTCCGGAGCAGGCCTCCATGACAAGACCGACATTGACACCTCAGCGGCGGGATCGGATCACCCCCTTCGTTTTCCGGCCCCTTACCCCTGGAAGATCGCCGTCATCGAGGACACATGACCTCAGCGAGATTGCACCGGGGGAATGGTTCGCCCGCCCCGATTCTCGTCGGTTGCGGCGGTCGGCTCCCGATGTGCGCATGGTCCGAATCGAGGTGAACGGGTGCCTCGCTGGCGCGTCGGAGTGTCTCGCTGA
>DASYVY010000099.1:0-4248 GCA_035936535.1 Thermomicrobiales bacterium
GTCCATGAGAGCCCGGAGAACATCGAAAATTACATTGCCTGCGGCGATTTGACCGGGTCACCGACAGATGGTCAACTCACCATCGAGTTGCAGGAACTCAACGGGTCCGGCTTCGTGGGCGAGGCCATGCTGACGGACAACGGCGACGGCACGACGACGGTCCACGTCAGCGTGTTTCCGGTCGACGCCGGCACCGGTGGAACGCCGGCCGCCACCCCGGCTGGGTGATGTCTCGGTCGTAGCAATTCAAAACCAGGCAAGGGCCACGGAACATCCGTGGCCCTTGGTGTATCCACCGTTATGGGTATGGGCCAGATGATGTCGGATCGCTGACCGGGCCGGTGCCGAACCCCGCCGCGGTTCACGGGCTGCACCGTCCGCCGCCGTGAAAGCGACCGCGGGGGATCAAGCAATGTCGCGGTGATCACCGTTGCCGAGGATGTCTACCCTTATCGGGCCGATTCCCGGACCTTCGCGATCTCCTCGCCGGACATGGTAGGCACTGCCGAGTCCACTGACGGCGATGCGACCCGGCGAGATTTCGAGCATCGTGTCCTCGTCGATCGCCCAGCCCTCGGCAACGGCCCCGCTCCGGACGGCGTGCAGCAGCCGGGTCGGCGTGCCGTACTGCGACGCGTGGACATCCACGGCAAACGGCACCAACCCAAGGCCGGGCCGGATATCCAGGTACTCCTCGTCCTCGCTGACGTCCTCCGCGCAGATCTCCAGATCGGTAGCGCCATGGCGCACCTTCCAGCCGCCGATGATTCCCTGCAGCGGTGCGATCATCGCTCCGGCCGAGAACCCACCATAGGGGATGCCCTGGTTGAGCAGCCATGGCAGCCAGCTCGCCGCGTCCGGGACGATCGCGTCGTGGTAGGCCGGGGTGAGGCCGCCTCCGATGAAGACGCCGCCCGAACCTTCCAGGTCGGCAGCGCGTAACGGTCGGTCCCTGGAGACGAAGACCGGATACACGTCCGCGGCGCCGACCGAGGAAAACGCGGCGACAGAACGCTCGAAATACGCGTCTCGGTCGTCCCCGTCGAGGAGGACGCAGGCAATCCGCCGCTCCTCCCTGATGCTGGCGACGAAGCGGCCGTACGTCAGCGGAAATGCGTCTTCGTTCCAGCCACCGCCGATCAGGAATGCGGATTTTTGGGCCACCGCCTGCCTCCGTCTTTGCCATTCAAAACAGGGATCCCAGTATACCTATCGGTCGCCGGCGGGTGATCCCGGGGCAGTAGCGATTCCCCCGAAAGCCGAAACGGGATTCTCCATGGGCATCCGCCGGCCCGCAAACGGAAGAGCCGCACGCCCCGACAGGACCGCCTGATCAGTACCAGTGCCAGTATCAGAACCGAATGCGCCAGCCACGCGGCGTGCCGGGGGTAGGAGCATGGACGCGGCTTTCCGGACGCAGCCGGCCACGTTGCGGATTCGACGAACCGCACCGTCCTTGGCCACCGGTTCGCGGGCGCGAGGCGTGCGATAACCCGTGTCAGCCGGTGGCGGTCCCCGGCTCGCGCATGACGATCGATGCGCATACGCGAGATCGAGAGGAGCCCCGTGCTCACCCTGTATACCTTCGGTGATTCGATTCTCGACTGCGGGTGGTACAACGCTGCCGGGATCACCCCAGGACAACTTCTGGTGCGCAACGAGGACCGGCTGTTTCCGGAGTTTCACGGCCGCGACCTTTCCTCGCGCGGTCCTGTCCGTCTTGACCACCGCGCCGTCGATGGGGCGACCGTCGCCGACCTGCCCCGGCAGGCGCGGCATCTGACTCCATCCAGAGAGTCGGTCGCGATCCTGACGATCGGCGGGAACGATCTGCTCCGGGGACTGCTGGTCGACCGCGGCCCCGGCGTCGAGGCCTTCGCCTCGGCGCTCGAAGCCTCCGTTCGTGCCCTCGGCATCCGACCGGTACTGATCGGCAATGTCTACGATCCAACTTTCGGCGATGATTCGCGCGACTTCACCGGTGTTGACCCGGCCCTCGCCAGGAAGAACCATCAGCGTATCAACGCCGCGATTGCAGGCGTGGCCGGGCGTCATGGCACGCTCGTCGACCTCCACGCGCATTTCCTGACCGGTGACCCGACCTGGTTTACCCGCACTATCGAGCCGAGCTTGCGCGGAGCTTCGGAAATCCGCCGGTGCTTTCTCCCTCACCTGGAACCGGCATGATTCCGCTTCTTCCGGGAGGCTGGCGAGCGGGTGCGGATGGTCGCGTCGCCCGTGGTGTGATCGAGAGGAAGCGCCCTCACCCTACGATGCCGGGGCACGCGACCGGCCCGGACCATGACATCCCACACCTTCGCCTTCGTGACGGCGTTGCCGTGCATACGAGTGCGCGTTTGCCTCGGTTGCCAGTCCGGACCACAATGATGCATGCGGGACCAGCGATCCACATAGAGGGTCGCGCGACGTAGCCGGGGGCGGATCGTGGGTGAGGTGCGGCGGGTACAACAAGAGACGGCGATCCCGGGAGACGTGACCCCGGGTCGGAGGAGCCACGATCACGGCGAGAGTCACAACCCGCCGGCTGGTCACGTTGCGGAAAGCAGCGGTGCGGCGGCATCCGCTTCAGTCCCGGAAACCAGGACCAATCGACTGGCCTATCTTCCGAGCATCTACGGCGCGCTGCTGCTGACGCTGCTGACCCTCGGCGGCGTCCTCCTGCTGGCAAGGCTCCAGTTCCTGCTGATCCTCCTATTCATGTCCGTACTGGTCGCCTGCGGAATCGCGGGGCCCGTCCGGCGGCTGGAGCGGGCAGGACTCGGACGAGGTCCGGCGATCCTGATCGTCTATGCCGCGATCGGGGCAGTGCTCGCCGGGATCGGGTGGTACGCGCTGCCGCGCCTCGTTGGCCAGGCCGGAGCCGTCGCCCAGGACCTTCCGGAGCAGATCGTCCAGGCCCAGCAGGTCCGGAACCGGCTTCTGGTGATGCAGGCCGATTATCCAATCCTCGGCGATCTCGATGCCCGATTGCTCGCCCTTGCCGAAGATGCCGGCGCCAGCGCGACGAACACCCTGCTCGCGTTGCCGGGGATGGTTGCCAAGACCGTCTTCGCGGTCACGAGCATTCTCACGCTCGCCTTCCTGCTGCTGCTGACCTGGCGACAGATCAAGGCAACAATCCTGTCCCTGATCCATCCCGTTCACCGGACCACGACCGAGCAGGTGCTGGCCGAGATCGGCGAGCGCCTTGGCGCCTACCTGCGGGCCAAGGTCATCATCATGGTGATCGTCGGGGCATGGACCTACGCATCGCTGGCACTGCTTGGCTCTCCTTATGCCGTGCTGGCCGCGATCTTCGCCGGAACGATGGAGGCCCTGCCGCGGATCGGTCCCTGGATCGGCCGCGCCGCGATCGTGCTCGCCGCGCTGCCGCTAGGCTGGAGGGCGGTCGCGATCGCCGTTGTCGCCCACGTCATGATCGAGAACATCAAGGGATACGGCCTGTCGCCGCTGATCGAGGGCAGCCAGGTCGATATCCATCCGCTGACCGCATTCATCGCCGTGATCGCTGGCGGCTTGCTGCTCGGGTGGGTGGGCGCGCTCGTGGCCGTTCCGGCGGCGGCCGTCGTCCAGGTCATCGTCGAGGACGTGCTGATCCCTTGGCGGCGACGGCAAGTCGAGCTGGCGGAACGGGCATTCGCTGTCGCCGCGAGTCCAGACTGATGTCTAGACCGGCAGCATCCCGATCCGGTCCTGGCCGTTCCTGGCGGCGAATGGCCGGGTAGATCTTCAAGAGGAGGAATCGCATACCAGAATCAGGCAGAGCCGGATTTTTGATACTAGACTTGGATGACCGGTCCGGGCATTTGCCCGGCTTGGAACAGTCTCGCGCAAGGATGAGAATTTACCCATGACGAACGGCTGGCGAGGCGGAGAGATCCCTCCGGTTAGCCGCATGAAAACGGGAGTTCCCGGCCTTGATGCGGTGCTTGGCGGGGGCCTGCCGGCCGGCCGGACCTGCTTGATCGCGGGGGCCCCTGGCACCGGCAAGACGACGCTCGGCAATCAGCTTGCCTTTGCCCATGCCGCCGCGGGCGGGCTGGTCGTGTTCGCAACCCTGCTTGCGGAAGCCCATGATGTCATGCTGCAGAACATCCGGGACTTCACGTTCTTTGATCGCTCCCTGCCCGGCGACCGGGTTCGCTATCTCAACCTCCTCTCCGATCTGGAGGAGGGCGGACTTGATAGGGTAGCCGCGACGATCCGGCGCGAGATTCGCGAATCCGG
>DASYVY010000100.1:0-3074 GCA_035936535.1 Thermomicrobiales bacterium
CCAGGGACACGCGCTTGGCAAGGCAATCGTCGAGTACCACTGGCGTGGTGGGCCGTCCGATGCGGTGCTGGATGCGCTGGCCGCCTACCAGAACGAGGATGGCGGATTCGGGCGGGAACTGGAAGTCGATATCAAGGCACCGGTCAGCAACCCGTTCGCGGCGCGTCTCGCGATGCACACTCTCCTCTCGCTTGGGGAGGCGCCCAAGGGACCGCTCGTCGATCGACTGGGCGAATGGCTCCGCCGCGAGCAGCACGACGATGGGGACTGGCACTTCACGCAAGAGGTCTACGAGGCGCCGCTCCCGCCCTGGTTTGCGGGCTGGACGTTCCCAAGCCTGAATCCTGCCTGTTGCGTGGGGGGCCTGGCGACGCGGCTCGGCATCTCCACGCCGGAGATGCGAGAGCGGATCGGACGACTGTTCGCCCGGCTGGCGACATTGGAGGAGACACGATCCGGGGAATTCTACAGCCTGCTGCCGTACGTGGAGTACGTACCGACCGCGGAGCTCGATGACCACGACATCTGGCTTGACGCTGTGATCACAGGCATCACCACCACCGTGCACAAGGGCGGATACGCCGATGCAGCCCACTTCTTCGAACACGCGCTTGGAGGTGGCCCCGTCCTTGCCGCCCGCCTGCCGGCGGAGCTGTTCGCTCGTTTCGCCGACGACCTGATGGCGGAGCAGGAACCCGATGGCGGCTGGCCGACGCCATACGATGCCGCCTGGCGACCATCACAGACCGCCGCTGCGCTTACGACCCTCGCGACACTCCGGGACGGCGTCTGAAAGATCCATCACCACTGGGGCGATCATGGAGATCGATCGGCGGCTCGCGCGGCCTTCTTGTTCGTTCCCTCTTGCCGACAACCGGAAGGCAGATTCCCATTCGGCCTACTCGGCGGCTTCCCCGGCGGCTTCGGCGATCGTGCCTGAAGCCGCTTCGAGCCGTTCGTCGATCCGGGCGCGACGGGATGTGACCCACTGGCGCTGGCGTTCAAGCGCCTCCCCCTCCAGCGCCAGCCATTCGCGCGTCATTGCCGGTGCCGCCGAACCGGTCACCTGCCGCCGCTCGATGAACCGGCGCGGTGCCAGGAAGCGGCCCAGCGCCTCCATCTCGACCTTGATCTCCTGCCCGATGATCATCATTGCAGCCGAATCGATCATGTCCTGGGTGATGCCTCCCACCTCGAGATTGGCTTCCTTGACCCTCGAAAGGACCAGCACGGCGATGTTGCGCGCCGATGCGGGCGCGATCTGTTCCTCGGTCATGAGGAAGGTGGCGAGGTCACCGGCGGTTGTGTAACCTCGGCCGGCGCGGTTGCCCAGATAGGCACGGTTGACGATCAATCCGTTGCGCACAAACTCCCTCGTCTCGAGGAGTGTCGCCTCCAGGAGTCCGTCCAGCCGCTCCTGCGCCTCGAACATCCATCCGTAGCTGGAGCCAAGCGGGCCGTACCCGACCTGCCTGAGTCGAGCCGTCAGGGCGTCTGCTTCGACCATGACCTGACCCAGGCACGCTTCCAGCCGATCCAGCCGTTCCCCAAGCACCAGGGTCGGGTGCCCCGGCTCGGGCAGCATCGTCCATTCCTCGTCGATCACGAAGCTGGTCTGATCGGTGCGGACCCAGAGCCCGATCTCCCGGACGAATCGCCGCAGGATCGACGCGGCGGAGGCGACGCCGTCCAGCAGCTCGGTGTAGTCCTCTACCGACGCCAGCGCATCGAAGGTGTTGACGATGATCCCGTCGAACGCCAACCGATCCGCCAGATCCCCGCGATCGGCAGCAAGCACGTCGCCGGCCAGGATGCCAGATCCCAGCGGGCTGCGATTCAGGCGCGCGAACGCCTCGGTGAGCCGCTCGCCGTTCACGCGCAATGGTCCGATCAGGCCGCCCAGGAAATGGGCCAGTGTCGTCGGCTGGGCCGGGCGGTTTCCCAGCAGTGCGGGCATCACCGTCACCGCATGGACCTCCGCCAGCGCCAGCACGGCACCGGAGATATCGGCGAGCGCGCCAACGGCATTGATCGCGGTATCACGCCAGAGCAGCCTGCTCGTCGTCGCAAGCCATTCCTCGCGGGAAAGTCCGAGCGTGGCCGCACCGGTCATGGTCCGCGGCATCATCGCGTCGATGCGTTCTTCCAGTGCCGCCACGTCCTTCCGAATCCCACCTGGCCGATCGAACAGCGGGCGCCGAACGACGTCGAGTGCTCGCGCCACGGCCGCGAACCCCGCATCGTCGATCACCTCTGACCGTCGGAGCTCCATGCCATGCACGGCCGCGACCGTCCAGAGCGCGCGCCAGGAGTCCGTCCCGCGCCATTCGGAGGGCCGGCGGGACTCCGATCCGGAAGGGGCGATCTGGTCTGCCGGTCTCGACGTTGGCAGAAAGCTCCGGACGTGGGCTCGGGCGTCATCGGCCATAGGGACACTCGCTCATTACTTCACCATACGCTCGCTGCTCGCGGACATCCTTGCGGTGTCCATGGTAGGCGCAAACCACGACGGGCGATCGTGCATCACTACGCTACAAACGCTCCAAACCTACCGTGAATGATCTCCGGCAGACATGCTCGACACGCCGTTGGTTGCTCGGTACGGCGTACCGCGGCGAAACCGACACAGTGGGCGAGACATTCACGAGGTGTACCAGTCGCCCATGATGCGAGTGCGCGAGCAGTCCCGCTCACACGCCGGATGCGGATTCCTGGCGACGTTCCACACGGCACACCTCCTCACTCGTTCGTCAGGCGCTCTGCCTTGCTGGTACCATGATCTTCAGAGACGACGAAACTTCATCCTTTCTTCATGCTTGAGAGAACAGGCTGGATACGGCGCTGAACCGGGTGCCTGCGGATACGACGCGTATCAGGGAGAAATATCGACATGACCAAGCGTTCACCATTGCGGTCCTGTCTCGATCGTCGCGCGTTCATCGCCACGACGTCGGCTTTCGTCGGGGCGGGCATCGTAGCAAGAACCGGCTCGGCCGTGGCCCAGGACGGCTCCGACATTACGGTCACCATGGTGACTGACACGGCCGGCATCGGGGATCAGAATTTCAACGACC
>DASYVY010000101.1:0-2342 GCA_035936535.1 Thermomicrobiales bacterium
AGGAACGCTTCCGCTTGCTCGGGGTTGTCGCCGCTTACGCCCACCGATCGCTCGATCTGCCCGGGATCGCGACCGACCTTTTCACACCAGTCTTCGAGAACGCCCGACTTGTGGGCGGCGGTCTCCGGATCGCCGAACGTGTGCCAGATGTCGGCGTGCTCCGCAACGATCCGCAGCGTCACCTTCTCTCCACCGCCGCCGATCAGGATCGGAATGGCGCCGTTGACCGGACCGGGATTCAGCTTGCCGAACCGCTCCTTGATGATCGGGAGGTCCCTGTCCAGCGCCCGCAAGCGTTCGCCAGCGGTTCCGAACTCGTAGCCATAGTTGAAGTAGTCGCGCTCGAACCAGCCTGAGCCGATGCCGAGGATCAACCGGCCATCGGAGATGTGATCGACGGTCCGGGCCATGTCGGCCAGCAGGTTCGGGTTCCGGTAGGAGTTGCAGGTCACCAGCGCGCCGATCTGGGCCCGCTCCGTCACTTCGCCCATGGCGGCGAGCATGGTCCAGCATTCGAAGTGCAGGCCATCCGGTTCCCCGCGCAGCGGATAGAAGTGATCCCAGTTGAAGATCACGTCGACACCAAGGTCATCGGCCTCGATCCATGCCTGCCGGTTCTGCTCGTAGGTCGCGTGCTGGGGTGCCACCTGGACGCTCACCTTGATCTGTCGTGTTGCTCCGTCGCTCACTCGTGGTCCTTCCCTCTCGAACGAATGCCGTCTGCCGTCCCTCATCGCATGGTGTGTTCCAGAACATGCAATGTCTACCAACCCGTATCGGCGGTTGACAGGATCGCCGATGCCGGGACCAGATCCGGACGTGTCAGCGATGTATGGACCGGGAGCGCCCTATCGACCGGTATTCCGGCGCCTTCGATGCAGCGTCCATGCCGGTCGTAGGTCAGCGCGCTGCTGATCGTTGCCGAGATGCCGGCGGTCAGCGGGATGGTTCGAGGACGTCCGCTTCCTCCACCGGAGGGCTCGCCGACGATCTCGACATGGGGCAGGCCCTGGAGTCCGAGGATCGCGTCCTCGGTGGCGGAGTAGCTCTCGCGATCGGTCAGGAAGCGCACCGGACGGGACCATCGCGGACCATCCGTTGCAGGCTCCCCGATAAGGGGAGAAGGATCACCGAGCGCTCCATCCCCGCGTGAGAAGCGGATGGCGCCCAGAACCGTTCGGCCGGTCAGAAAGCGATCCCGGAATGCCTGCGCGGCAACGAGATTGCCACCAACATTCCCGCGGAGGTCGACGATCAATTGCGGACACCGCGCGAGTTCCTTCAGCGCCGCCTCGATGGCGGCTCCCCAGTCCGGTGTGGAGAGCCAGCCCCGTATCTCCAGATAGCCAGTGCGGGACGGCAGGACCGTCCAGGAAATCGGTTCTGGCCACGGGCGGGCGGGACACGCCTCGGTCCAGCTCACGATGTCGCTGTGAGATCGTCGTACCCGGAAAGTTCGCTCGTTACCAATCGTTCCGGACATGATGCGATATCCGGTCATCACTGGCTTGGTGCGAGGGGTCGCCGAGCTCCGGCTCCACCAGTCGCGCGTATCCAGGTCCATCAGGATATCGCCGGGACGCGCGCCGGCGTCCCATCCGGCTGACCATGTTGGTACCGAGACCAGCCTTGCCGACGATTGATCGGCCCAGACCCGGTAGGGCCAGTGCCCATTCATCGCGCTGTAGCGAACCCAGGTGTGCGCATCTTCCAGCTCGACGAACAGGTGTTGAAGCGAGGAGAGGGAAGCACCGGAGTGTACGATCCGGCGCAGATGCCGCGCCATCGTGGCTGACCAGTCGATCGAGCGCAGCGCGAATGCGGGATACGTGATCTCCACTTCCCTGGCGATGGTGGTTGCGATCGCCACGGCATGTCGTGGCAGCGCCCCGGTTGTCAGCCGTTCACCGGAATGGATCGCCGTACGAAGGAACTGGAAGGCTACACCGACCGCCTCGATGTCGGGCCCGTCGATCACGACAATGCCGCGCGTCCGGTCAATCCAGATATGAGGCTCGCCGGGGTCCGGAACATCCAGTTCGATTCGCAGTTTCTGAAGCGGGCGGTTGGCGGATGCCGGCCCGATCAGGCACTGCGCCACGGCGGGCGAATCACCCGGGGGTGACGTGAACGCGAGCGCGCATCCGAGTTCCGTCACAAGTTCCGCTTGCTCCCGTTCGAGCAGCGCGACGAAACAGGCGATCGCATCTCGATCGGCGGCGGCGGTCGGTGTGATCACAAACGCATGCTCGCGCCTCGCGAGCGGTCGCGGATCCGGCCGCTCGATTCCCCAACGCGGAAGGGGCATGGAGAACTCCGGGACGCGGTCTCCGGTTACGGCG
>DASYVY010000102.1:0-2188 GCA_035936535.1 Thermomicrobiales bacterium
GACCTTGGACGACTACGCCCGGATGGGGAGCGCCTGGCGTGGCGGATGAGCGTTCCGTCGGATTCCGAGACCGCCTCGGGTCATGGCTGGCCGTTCCTGATCGAAGATACGACGCCGCGCTCGTTCCGGGTCCCTTTCGAGGAGCATGAAATCACACACGCCAACAGCGCGACGGGGCTGGCCGGCATCGTCACGCTGGTCCCGGAACTTTCCGGGGAACGACCGGCATTTTCGGCGATTCTCGGCGCGCAAGGGGAACCAACCCCACTCGACCTCCCCGGCATCGCCGCTGGACATCGATTCCCGATCGGGGATGCGCTCGGGCAATGGCTGATCGTTGCCGAGCCGGATCATGAGGCGGGCAGCGGGTCGGACCTTGCATCGGTGCCAGCCCGGTATGTCCAGAAGTACGGCCCCGGGCCGTTCGCCGTCTGGCTCAGGCGAGGTGATACCCCCGTGGAAACCGGGCCGGGCACCGGGAGGCTCCTCGATCCCGACCTCCTCTCCGGCGCCCGATTCTATCTCTGACCCCGATGCCGGGCCGGAATACCGATCGAGTGGGCGACGCGGTTGCTGTTCGTCGTTATCCGTCCAGTGTCACGGCCTCTCCCTCGTTATCCAGAGGGAGCAAAGCGACCGATGGATCCCAGCGCGAAGCGCATCCGACATAGTCGGATCGTGACCCGCAGACGCGATGTCCTCTGATACGAACCGGCTTCATAGGCGATGCCAAGGGCATCGAGCGGAAGCGACCCATTGCCGGGAGATTCTTCACAGGCAATCCCGCAGGGATTGAGCGAATGCGGCCCATCGCTGCGCTCAGAATGACGGATAGGGGAACGGGACGGGGACTGTTGGAGTCCCTTGCGACCTCACCCCTTGACGGACCCTGCGGTCAGGCCAGCGACCATGTACTTCTGGGCCGCCATGTAGATGATCGTCACCGGGATCGCGGTCATGATGCTGGCCGCGAACATCCGCCCGAACGGGAAGATGTCACCGATCACCATGTTGCCGAGGCCGACCGGCAACGTCCGCGCGGAATCCGGCGAGACGAGCACGAACGCAAGCAGGAACTCGTTCCAGGCGCTTGTCACCGCGAACAGGGCCACGGCCAGCAGGGCGGGCAGGGTAAGGGGTAGCACGATCCTGATGAAGCACTGGAAATGATTCGCGCCGTCGACGAGGGCGGCATCCTCCAGGTCTTTCGGAATAGACCGGTAATAGCCCATCAGGAGCCAGCAGGCGAACGGCAAACCGAATGTCGGATAGGCGATCATCAGCGCATAGATCGTGTTGATGAGATGGAGATTCGTGAAGATCTGGTAGAGCGGGATGAACAGGAGCACGGTCGGCATCAGGTACGCGAACAGGATCGCCGTCTGGACGAAGCCGGCGCCGCGCCACTTGAGCCGCACCATGGCGTACGCGCCGAAGGCGGCGACGAAGACCGAGATGATCGTGCTCACCACCGCGACCTGGACCGTGTTCCAGAACCAGGTCGGAAAGCTCGTCTGCGTGAGCATGAACGTGTAGTGCTCGATCGTCCAGGGATCCGGCCAGAAGGGCGACGACATGGTCCGGATCTGCTCGGTGCCCTTGAACGACGTGATGATCACCCAATAGAAGGGGAAGAGCAGGACGACGAGCAGCATGCCGATGCTGATGTAAGCGGCGGCGTCACCGGCCCGGTTCGTCAGCTTCCGGTATGGACCCTCCCGGGAGCTGTCGCCGCGAACGTACATCGCGTGGAGGCCACCACCGAGTCGCTCGAGGAGCCACACGAACGGAAAGGCGATCGCGCCGAGAACCCAGACAAGCCCCTCGCCGACCTTGCCGATCGGCCAGAGAATCGCCTCGACGATCCGGGAGACGATGCCTGGATTCTCGTTCGGCTGATCATTGTCGGCACGCATGAACCGGCCAAGGATGACGATCAGCACCAGCAGTACCGGCACGATCGCCATGGCGACAGCGACGCCCATGCTGTATCGCATCTGGCCGAGCGCATATTCGTAGGAAAGGATCGAGAAGAGACGTGTTGCGCCCCCAGGTCCTCCGCCGGTCAGCAGATAGATCAGGCCGAATGCGTTGAGCGTCCAGATCAGCGACAGCAGGCAGGCGACAACAATCATATAGCGCAGACCCGGCAGGGTGATGTCGCGGAAGCGATTCCAGCCATTGGCCC
>DASYVY010000103.1:0-1977 GCA_035936535.1 Thermomicrobiales bacterium
ATCCGGGACCGGAAACTCGTCACCCTCTCGGAATATCGTGCGGTCGATTACCTGCCCGATGAGATCTCGGTCCCGGTGCCGGCGGCGCTCATCGAACCAGCGCCCGAGGTTGCCGACCCGCTGGCCCTGGTATCGCCCGAAGAGCTGGCGACGCTCATCGCGGACGTCGAAAGGCGGGAACTTCCGGATCTCGACCGGATCGCCGCCGAGCATCGCGAGAAGGAATCGGCGCGTGCCTCCGCCCGCATCACCGAGCTCGAATCGCGTCGCGGCGCGCTCACGTCGGACCTGGACGCCCTCCTCGCGAGCCGGATCGACCACCCCTTCGCCGACCCCAAGGCCCGCAAGGTGCATCAGCGCTCCCTGCGCCTGCGTGACGCGCTGGATAAGGAGCGCAACGCACTCGCTGAGGTCCTGCAACGGGAGATCGATGCCGAAGATCTCCGCATCCGGGACGTCATTCGCGGCATTCGTGATGTGCTGCACAGGTTCGGCTACTTGCGGCAGGGCTATCCCACCGAGAAGGCCGACATGCTGGCCGACATCTTCGACACCGATGGGTTGATACTCTGCGAACTGATCGACCGCGGCACGCTTGATAATCTCGCACCCGAAGAGCTGGCGGAGCTCTTCTCGTGGTTCAGCTTTGACCGCGAATACCGGTACGCCAATCACTTTACGCTCCCGGACCGGCTTGTCGCTGCCCGGCGTCGACTGGAGGATCTCGAACACGATGTCCTGGGTGAGGAACGGGATCTCAAGCTCTTCATCTCGGAAGGTCACAATCCGAGCTTCTACGGCGCCGCGCTGCACTGGTCCCGCGGCTGGACGATGTCCCAGATCGGTGACCAGATGGAGCTGTCCGAGGGCGACCTGGTCCTGACGTTCAACAAGACGATCGACCTGATGCGTCAGGTGCGGGAGATGCTCATCGGTGTGGCCCCGGAACATCCGCTTCGTCACAAGCTGGTCGCCGCCGAGAAGCTGCTGCGCCGGGGGATCGTCGAGCAGTCGTTGAGCCTCGGCTTCTCCCCGATCGCGGAAATACCGGAGGACGATCGAGAGATCGCCGATGACGATATTGATACGGCGGCCGACGAAGCCGCGACGCTCAACTGACGCGCAGGGCGCCTGGAGCGGGGTCCTCGTCGCCCGAGATCGTCGCCCGTGAACCGGATCGATCGGCTCACGGGCATCCTCATCCGTCTCCAGGGCCAGGGCCAAACGGCCCGGCAGCTTGCGGACCGGTTCGAGGTGTCGCAGCGAACGATCCTCCGCGACATCGATGCGCTCTGCCAGGTCGGAGTCCCGATCATCGCCTCGACGGGTCGGCATGGTGGATACAGGATCGCCGCCGGTTTCTGGCTGCCGCCCTTGCACCTGACTCCGGAGGAGGCGACCGTCGTCCTTCTCGCCCTCGACCATTTCGGCGATGATGGGTCGTCTCCCCTGGGCGCGGCACATCAAACCGCTGTCGAGAAGCTGCGGTCCATACTGAGACCGACGACCCGCACCGAAGTTGACAGCAATCTCGAATCGGTACAGGTCATGCGTGAGGCGGTCGTACCGTCCGCCGCCACCCTGGCGGAAGCGCGAACGGCGGTGCAACGGCGGCAGTGGGTCGAGATCGCCTACGCCGGTGTCGATGGTCCCAGTGTCCGCACGATCCTGCCCATCCTCGTCTACGTTGCCAGCGGTCGCTGGTACATCCGGGCAATCGATGCGGGCCGGGTCGCCGTCAGGCACTTCCGGATCGACAGGATCGAGCGCATCCGCACTGTGGTGGCACCCGCGGATGCCGGGTCTCTCGCCCATCAGGCGATGTCGCGAGAGCAGCGGTACGCCGATGAATCCCACCCGGAAGTGTGCGCTCGCCTCACGCCGAAAGGGATGATCTTCGCCCTCGATCATCCGGATTTGCGCGCCGCAGTCGTCCCTGATGGCGAAGGGGGTCGGCTCGCGTTCCGTTGCCCACCT
>DASYVY010000104.1:0-3396 GCA_035936535.1 Thermomicrobiales bacterium
ATCCTCCCATTGGGAAGTCGTACGACAACGGCAAGGTGCTGGTCACCGTCAATGGCGACCAAATTGCGACGGATATTACCCTGGCCGTCCACCGTGGCGTCAATGTCACCGAGCTCAGCGCATCGATCCAGGGCGCCATCGGTGCGATGGTCGGCAAGATGCTCGGGATGACGGTCCAGACCGTCAACATCTACATTGAAGAGATCGTCTCCTCCGTCGATGCGTCCTGATACGACGGCTCACCAAGGAAACTGCACCATCCATGTCCGAACGCGATCAACGGCCCGACCAGCCGCGGGCAGCCAATGACGCTGCCCGGGACTCCGCTGACACGGAGCACGGTCGGACTTCAGCACCCCGCGGACCCCGATCGTCCCGTCGCCGCACACCAAAGCCAAAGCCCCCCGCCACAGCCGGATCAAAGACATCCAAAAGCCCTGTCCAGCGTCCGGGAGCTCGCATCGATCGTGGCGCGCCGCGACATCAGGCGAGGATCCTGGCGATGCAGGCACTGTTCGAGCACGACATGACGGGGCATGACCTGGAGGAGATTCTTGGCCGCCTCTCCGGCGAGGATGACGAGGATGTGCCGCCTCCTGTCCGGGACCACACGCTGCGGCTGGCGCGCGGCGTCAACGCCCATGGCGAGGAGATCGACCCCTACATCGCCGAGGCTGCCCCGGCATTCCCGATTCCCCAGCTCGCGTCCATCGATCGGAGCGTGCTGCGGCTCGCCGTCTACGAGCTGTTGTTCGAGCGGGACATACCGTACAAGGTCGTCATCAACGAGGCGGTTGAGATCGCGAAGCGGTTTGGCGGCCCGAGCTCCGGACGATTCACGAACGGCGTGCTCGGCACCATCGTCGACCGGATCCCGCCCCCCGATTCCGGCGCCGATCCGGACAGCTTCGGTCCGGGTCAGAAGCCGGAATCCCTGGCCTAATCGGGGAAATTGATGGCGGACGGACATCTGCTACCTTGGAGGTGTCCGGTCGTGTATCATCCCCCCGGAACGCCGCTTGGGCACCGGATGTGTTCGGCGGCGGGCGTCAGGGCAAACAGGTGCCGCTGGCTACTGGCCAGGGCAGGTGGGGTTATGCCAGCGGCAGATCGCTGCCAGGGCAATGCAACCGCCGGTCCCGCTCAGGGACCGGGCGACGGTCATCAAGGTGGGGGAGGATCAGGTTTGGCTACCGTATTGGAGCGGGTTCAGGGGATCGTGACGGAACGGCTCGGCGTTGAGCCGGACCAGGTTGTCGAGAGTGCCGAGTTCATCGGTGACCTGAACGCGGATTCGCTCGATCTCGTCGAAGTGATCATGGCCATGGAGCAGGAGTTCGACCTCGAGATCAAGGACGAGGACGCCGAGAACATCCGGACCGTTGGCGATGCCGTAAACTATATTCAGGAGCATCAACAGTCCTAGCTCCCGCGAGCGAACGACCTGCGGCAGCACGCGGAAGTGGACGGCAGTCATCCGATGGCCGCCACTTCCGGCTTCTCCCCGGGGCCACCCGGGTTCCAGACGAACCGTGTACCCATCCTGGTCGTCCGACACGTCGCTGGCAGACAGGGTTTGATCTCGCGCCGAGACACTCTAAGTCTGCGGTCATCGCTGTGCGGGGCACAGGCTGACCGCCAGGAGAGCACACGTCATGGCGCGCACATTCAAGATTCCGGTGCGAAGGGTCTCAATTCCGCGCCTTCCCCAGGTTGATCCCAATACCCCCGACGTCTTCGAGGAGATGACCCTTCAGGAACATCTCATCGAACTTCGCGACCGCATCATGAAGGTGAGCATCGGCATCGTGTTGACCTTCATTATCGGTTTTCTCCTTCAGGGTCGAATCATCGAAGAGATTCGTCTGAAGGCCAATGCCACAGAGGGGCTGGATACCCTCGCTCCGACCGACGGCCTGATGCTGAGCTTCAGAGTTTCCCTGTATGTTGCCCTCGCGATCTCACTACCACTTATTGTTTACCAGTTCATCGCGTTTCTTGCTCCAGGGCTGACCCGGAAAGAGAAGCGGATCGTGTATATATCCCTTCCATTCGTTTCCATCCTGTTGTTTACCGGCATTGCCTATGGGTACTTCATCGCCGCTCCGAGGGCGCTGGACTTCTTGTCCAACTGGAATTCGGATTCTATGCAATGGAGCCCGAACGGTCCTGAAACCCTGAACTTCTTCATGACGCTTATGGTAGGTCTTGGCCTGGCATTCCAACTGCCAGTGGTGATGTTCGTTGTCGCAAAAATCGGGATCTTCACTCCCCCGATGATGAAGAAGTATCGCAAGTATGCGCTGGTGATCATCATGATTCTTGCGGCGATCATCACGCCCAGCACAGACCCCTTCAATTTGGCACTCGTTGCCATTCCTCTTTACGTTCTCTATGAACTGGGAATCCTCATTTCGTCGATCTTCGCAAAAAGCTCGCTTCGGAACCCCGACGGCGATGCCGCTGGTGCGGCGGCTTGATCGCCATACCATCCCTGCTGATCCGATGACGTGATGGGCGCCTCAACCGAGGCGCCCATCACGCTTCAGGGTCTCCTCGTCCCGGGGACGCACCGCCACCGTATGCTCATTCCGGTACGTCACCATCCCGGGTCCCGAGCCCTTGATCTTCTTGACATGGCGCCGGCGTGCCACGTCCACCTCTACTGAACCGCTGTCGCGGCTCGCGCTGTACCACGCCGCCAGGGCCGCCGCTGTTTCGACCGCGTCGGGATCCTCCTCCTCGACCGGGCGCAGCCAGCGGATGACGACGTGCGATCCGGGAACTCCCCGTGCATGCAGCCAGGTATCGTCCGGGCCAGCGACCGTGAATGTCACCTGGTCGTTCTCCTTGCCGGACCGCCCGATGTAGATCATGTTCCCGGCGGCGTCGGTGAAGGACATCGGCTTTCGTGCCTGCTGCTTCTTGCTGACGTGCCCTGATCGCTCCCCTACCGGTGACCTGCCGCCGGTGTGCTCCTCGAACTCCTGCCGAAGCGCCTCGATCGCCGCGAAGCCGTCGGACTGCTGCGCCTGCTTCCGCAACTGCTCGAGATACTCCCCCTCCTGTCGCGCCGCCGCGATCCGCTCCGGAAGCTGCGCACCCGCCTTCTGCGCCTTCCGGTACTGCTCGAAGTACTCCTGCGCGTTGTCCTTGGCGGAGAGTGCGGGGTCAAGGGGAATCCGCACACCGTCAACATCCAGTTCGCTCTGCCCCGGTTCGATTTGCCAGAGGTAGGCATAGATCAGCTCGCCGCACGATCGGAGCTCTTCGATATTCCGGGCTCGCCGTTGCTGGTCTTCCAGTGACCGCACCCGCGTCCGGACCTTGTCCAGCTCGCGACCGATCGCCTCGACCAGCCGTGCCCGCCGCTGCGCGTGCTCCCTTGGCCCATCG
>DASYVY010000105.1:0-8730 GCA_035936535.1 Thermomicrobiales bacterium
GAGAGCACCGTCCGCAAGCCGCCCTTCTCCATCTGGTAGATCGCCTCGGCGGATGTGCCGCCCGGCGATGTCACCATGTTCCGCAGCTCCGCCATGTGCTTGCCGGAATCGCGCGCGAACGCCACCGATCCGGAGACGGTCTGCAGCACGATCTCTTCGGCGAGGCGGCGCGGGAAGCCCATGTGAACGCCTGCGTCGATCAGCGCTTCCATGACCAGGAACACGTAGGTCGGTCCGGTCCCGGAAAGGGCGGTCGCCATATCGACGTACTTCTCGGTATCGACCTGGATCTCCTCGCCGAGCGCACCGAGCACCGTCCGAATCTGCTCCCGCTGGCCATCGGTGACATCCTGGGTCGCGCACCAGACGGCCATCCCCTCACCGATCTGGGCGGGAGTGTTCGGCATCACCCGGACGATCGCGTCATGCCCGAGTCCCCGCCGTAACGACGCGAGCGTGGCGCCAGCGAGAATGGAGATGACGACCTGTCCTGGCCGCAGCTTGCCGTGCAACTGCCGCATCACCGCCGTCAACACCTGTGGCTTGATCGTCAGGAACACCAGGTCGGCGGCGGCTACGGCATCGATGTTGCCGCTGATCGCGTTGATCCCGAACCGCGCTCGCAGGGCCGCTTGGCGATCCGCACGCGGATGACTGGCCGTGATGCTGGACGGGCGTCCAGCGCCGGATCTCTGTTCCCCTTCATCTCATCCACCGCCCCGATCCCTTCCCGTTCCGTTTCACACCGGTCAACGTCCGTGTCTGGTGGTACGCGGCTTGTGTCACACTTTCGGTGTACAGGCATGCCCACCCGACGCTGCCCCGCCACGCTACCAGAAAGTGAGGCCCCGGTGCCGAATCGACTCGCCGAGGAAACCAGCCCCTATCTGCTCCAGCACAAGGAGAACCCGGTCGACTGGTATCCGTGGGGACCGGAAGCGCTGGAGCGCGCCCGCGCCGAGCAGAAACCGATCCTCGCCAGCATCGGCTATTCCGCCTGCCACTGGTGCCACGTGATGGCCCACGAGAGCTTCGAGGACCCGGCCATCGCCGAGCAGATGAACGCCTCGTTCGTCAACATCAAGATCGACCGTGAAGAGCGTCCGGAGATCGACGCGATTTATATGACTGCCGTGCAGGCGATGTCGGGTCATGGCGGCTGGCCCCTGAACGTGTTCCTCACCCCGGATGGGGTGCCGTTTTTCGGTGGCACCTACTGGCCGCCACGCGATGCCCGCGGCATGCCCGGCTTCCCGCGCGTGCTGGAGGCGATCAGCGGTGCCTGGGCCAACGACCGGGACAACCTGCTCGCCAACGCGACGAAGCTCCACCAGTATCTCCGCCAATCATCGTCAGCCACACCGGAAGCCGGGACACTGTCCGCGGCCATCACCGATACCGCGCTGCTCAATCTGGAAGCGCACTTCGACACCGAGCATGGCGGCTTCGGCGGCGCCCCCAAGTTCCCGCAGGGCTCGGTGCTCGAGTTCCTGCTCCATCATCACCGCCGGTCCGGATCGGAAAGCGCCCTCCGGATGCTGACGCTGACGCTCGACCGGATGGCCGCCGGTGGCATCTACGATCACCTTGGTGGCGGCTTCGCCCGCTATGCGGTCGACGCGATCTGGCTTGTGCCGCACTTCGAAAAGATGCTCTATGACAATGCCCAACTGATGAGCATTTACCTCGACGCCTGGCGGATCACCGGCACGGAACGGTACCGCGAGGTCGTCGAGGAGATCGCAACCTGGCTGCTTCGGGAGATGCGCTCCCCCGACGGCGGCTTCTACTCCGCGCTGGACGCCGATAGCGAAGGCGAAGAGGGCAAATTCTACGTCTGGTCCGCCTCGGAGATCGACGCGCTTCTCGACCCTGACGCCGCCGACGTCATCCGGCTGCATTACGGCGTGACGGACACCGGAAACTTCGAGGGGCACTCGATCCTGTTCGAAAACCGGAGCCTCGACGCGATCGCCGCCGACAGCGATCGCCCCGTCGCCGAGGTTCGCGAGACGGTCGAGAACGCCAGGCGAACACTCCTCGAAGCGCGGGAGCAGCGCGTCCGCCCAGGTACCGACGACAAGGTGATCGTCTCCTGGAACGGCCTGATGATCGCCGCGTTGGCCGACGCGGGAGCTGCACTGGACCGCCCTGACCTGATCGACGCCGCGAGAGCCGCCGCTGCCCTGATCATCGATGCCGGCAAGGACGCCGATGGACATCTTTGCCGGACCCTCAAGGCGGGCAGGGCCCGGGGAACCGGTGTGCTGGAGGATTACGCCGCGCTTTCCCTTGGGCTTGTCTCGCTCTACGGCGCGACCGCCGATCCGCGCTGGCTCGACGAGGCGAATGCGCTGGTGGACGTCATGCAGTCGGCCTTTCCTCATGAGTCCGGCGTCGGGTTCTACGACACCAGCGACTTTCACGATGATCTCGTCGTGCGACCGCGCGATCTCCAGGATGGCGCGATCGCCTGCGGCAACTCGCTGGCCGCCGATGTCCTGCTCACCATGGGCGCGTATCGCGGCGCTATCGGAATCGAGGACGATGTGCGGCGGATGCTGGCAGCGCTTGCGAGGCCGATGGCGGAGCACCCGACGGCGTTCGGCCGATGGCTTTCCGTTCTCGAACGGCTCCTCCAAGGCACCCGTGAGCTGGTGCTTGCCGGACCAGCGAGCGATGACCGCGCCGCGCTCCTCAAGACGTTCGCCCGACGGTACGAACCGTTCGTTGTCCTTGGCTACGCCGCGGATAACCCCGCTTTCCCGATGCTCGCCGATCGGCCGCTTCCGCAGGGCGCCTACGCCGCTGCCTACCTCTGCCATGACTTCACGTGCCTGGCGCCGGTGACGACGCCGGACGACCTGCCACGCCTGCTCGACCAGCGCAACGCCTTCGGTGACAGCTTCGCCTGACACTGGGCAATCGTGGGGGGCCTTTGGTCAGCGTAGAGCCGCCCAGGGATCCACCAGGGTGTAGGGGCAGACTCGTGTGTCTGCCCCAGGGGTGCCCAACGCACCCGTTCCCTGACAGGGCGATCGATGCGGTAGCGGATCACGGGCAGACACGGAGGTCTGCCCCGGGGGTACCCAACAAACCCGTGCCCTGACAGGACGAATGTGTGGTGATGACGCTCGGTCCGCAGCTGCGCTGCCTGGCCGGCACAAGACCGGCCACTACAGGCCTCCATGTCCAGGTTGGCACGATGTCGCGGTCTCGCTACGCACCCGCAATCCGGGCAAACCTGGTCGGTTCCCGCTCCATCTCCGCCTGCAGAAAGCGCAGTAGCATCGCGCTCTTCGGTTCGGCGTACACCGGGTCAGCCCAGCGATTGCAGGTCTCGCCAGGATCTTCGTGCAGGTCGAACAACTCCCCATAATCGCTGCCCCGGTATACCGTCACCTTGTACCGGTCGGTCACCAGCGTCCGGAGATTCAACCGGGCCGGTTGATGGCGGTTCTCGACCAGCGCCCACTCGCGGGCCGATTCCGCCTGGCCACGCCAGACGTCCCACTGCGACACGCCCTGCATGATTCCGGGAACTGGAATACCGGCCACCTCCAGGAACGTCGGCGCGAGATCGACCAGGCTCTGGATCGCCTCACTCTCCGTTCCCTCCGGCACCTGACCCGGAGCACGGACCAGGAACGGCAGCCGGATCAGGTCCTCGTAATGGAACGCGCCCTTGTGGAACAGTCCGTGTTGCCCGAGGAAATGCCCGTGATCTGTCGTGAAGACGACGATCGTGTTGTCCGCGATCCCGAGACGATCCAGCGAGTCGAGGATGCGGCCGATCTGCTGGTCCATGAAGCTGGTCATGCCGTAGTAGATCGCCATGTCCTTGCGGAGCTGTGCCTCCTTCACCCGGTGACTGCGGAATCCATGATTGGAGAACCGGGTCTCGCGCCATGCGGAGAAATCCGGGGTTTCCTCCTGAGTGAGCCGGTGGTGGCAGGGCATTGCATCGAGCTCACCTGGCACCAGTATGCCCGACTCCATATCGGCAGGGTCATACATCGATGCCCATGGTTCGGGAACCAGATAGGGCGGATGCGGATCGTGAAACGATGCCCAGCTCAGGAACGGCGTGCCTTCCGCAACGGCCCGCTCGATACCAGCGATGGTCCGTTCCGCCGTCCAGGTTGAGTAGTGATACTCCTCGGGCAGATCCCAGGCATGCTCGCGTGTAGGGGTACCCCTGGCGGGCGGATCCGTCTGGAAGTAGTCGCGCCAGTTCGTGAACCCCTTTTCCTCCATCCAGAGCCCGTAGTGCTGGCCGGCATGGGCTTCGTCCGCGTGCATCCTCGCGACCTCGACGTGCTCAAAGCCGTACCAGGGCCCGCTGAAACCACGCCAGAATTCCAGATCGCGCAGGATCGGCTGGCATTCAAGCGATGTTTGCTCGGGCGTCGATGCCAGCGGCTGGAAGTGGGCTTTACCGATCAGTGACGTGTGGTAGCCGTGCTCCTGGAACCGTTCCCCTACCGTTGGCACGTCCTCGGCCAGCTTGACGCCGATCGTCCAGCAGCCGTGAGTGGACGGATACATCCCGGTGATGATCGACGATCGCGACGGTGAGCACACGGGACTGGGGCAATACGCGCGATCGAACCGGGTGCCCTCCCGGGCCAGCCGGTCGAGAGCGGGGGTGCTGATGCGGGGGTTGAGCGCGCCAAGTGCCGACCAGTGCTGCTGGTCACTGGTGATGAGCAGGATGTTGGGCTGTTTGCCGGTCATGAACACGCCTTCCGCGGTCGAACGCATCGCAGTCACGTTCGGTCATTCTCCCCGTACGCACCCGATTCGCAAGGGCATTCACGGTTGCACGACTTCCCGAGCGGAGGAGCCCTGAATGGCGATGAGGATCCGGTCGGACAGACTCGCAAATGGCCGGGCGGGGACCAGCGGAACGCCATGCCTCCGCGACTCCTCGGCCAGCCATTCATTGAAGGCGGCGTTCGCCTCGGCGTGCCGGCGATGGTGGGCGACCTCGCCGACGTCCATGCCGCGGCCTCGCTGGATCATGTTCTCCAGCAGTTCCCCGGCGCCGCTGGCCCTGACGGTGCAGAACCTCACCCTTCCGGCCTCTGCATGGGGCCGGATTACCGGATCGACCAGCAGTGCCGGCAGGATGCCATCGCCTTCCAGGACGAGCGGCACGTTCGTCACCACATGACTGTCGATGACGACGCGGACGGCGGGCACCATCAGCTCGGCTACATCGATGAATCCCTGCACCAGCTCGTCGACCGGCAGCGACCAGACGTCGTCCGTGCGCTCGAAGAAATGGAAGCGCTCGGTCCGCTCGGGGAGCGAGACGCGGCTGTATTGCAGCGCCAACCGGAGATCGTCCACCTGCAGCCATGACGCGTCCTGACGAACCGCCAACGTCCGCGCGGCGGTCGACCTCCCTGTTCCGATCGCACCCAGGATCGCCAGCACGGTCCACGAACGCCCGTGGGCGACGGACTGATGTGGCTTCATGGAGGTCGGATCAGCCGGGGTCACCTCGCGACCAGAATCAGCCAGATGACGATCAAGATCAAGAGGATCGCGATCGCGAGGCAGGCTACCAGGAAACTGGAACGCCACCACCCTGTCGGACGTGATGCCGGGGACGGCTGGAGAACGATCGGTCGAGTCTGGACCTGAGGGGATGCGGATGGCGACACAGGCTCGCCGGTCGGCCGGTCGGCTACCGGAGGCTTGACCGGCTCCCGCCCGCGCACGGTTCGCGCATGGCCTTCCGGTTGCTCCACACGCACGGCCCGCGCGTGGCCTTCCTCCGGAGGAGCGATCGCGGGATCTTCATCAACCCCTTCGGCCGTTCCGGCACCGCCGCTTCGAGCGGCGATCCGCTGCAACCACTCCGGAAGATCATCGAGCCGGAGCATCGTTCGAGGATCGATCACCGACGTGTCGGGTGGCGGCAGTTCGCGCCGCTCCGGCTCACGGATGTTCATCCCACGCCAGGCAGGAGGGCGCTGTAGCCACTCCGGCATCGACGCGGCCAGCCCGCCATCCGGGATCGGCGGAGGCGCGTCGGCGGACGACGACCCCGCGTCGCGCTCCGTGCGAGAAGGTGCGGCACGGTTGATCCGGTTCTCCATGCTGACTGGCTACCTCCCCTCCGCCACGGCGAGGGCCGGACGCCTCAACTCCGCACTGTCCAGCCACAACGTCACCGGCCCATCATTGCTCAGCTGGACCACCATATGTGCGCCAAAGACGCCCTGTTCGACCTGGAAACCAAAACCGGCAAGCATGCCCGCCCACCGCTGGATCATCGGTGCGGCCAGATCCGGAGAGGCGGCCCCGACAAAGCTGGGACGGCGTCCCCGGCGCATGTCGGCATAGAGCGTGAACTGGGACACGACGAGCAAGCCGAACGATGGATTACCGCCCTCCGCGATCAGGTCGAGGCCCGAGCGGTTCATCTTCCCGGTGGCATCTTCGAAGATGCGGAGGTTCGCGACCTTCTGCGCCATCTGCTCGAGGTCGGTGTCGGTGTCGTTGGGGGCGATCCCGGCAAACAGCAGCAGCCCACGTCCGATCCGGGCGACGACCTGTGCGTCAACCGAGACGCTTGCCTCCGTCACCCGCTGCAGCAGGACTCTCATCCGTCGGCTCCGTCAGGTCCGTCAGCTTCGTTCAGCGGCGCGATCATCGCCGTCGCGATGGCTCCGATCCCTTCTCCCCGACCGATGAATCCCATTCCCTCGTTGGTGGTGGCCTTCAGGCTGATCGCTCCCCCATCGAGTTCAAGACAACGCCCGAGCTCGATGCGCATCGGGGCGACGTGGGGATTGATTTTCGGCGCCTCGGCGATCACGGTGATGTCGATGTTGACGACCATCCAGCCGGCATCTTTGACAAATCCGGCCACCGAGCGCAACAGCATGCGGCTGTCGGCGCCACGCCAGCGCTCGTCCGAAGGGGGAAAATGCGTCCCGATGTCACCGAGCGCGGCGGCGCCGAGGATCGCGTCGGCGACCGCATGCAGGACGACATCCGCATCCGAGTGCCCTTCGAGCCCGCGCTCATGTGGTATCTCCACACCACCGAGCACGAGTCGCCGCCCATCCGCAAAGCGATGGACATCGTATCCAATGCCGGTTCGTGGGTGGCGACGATCAGGCATCATTGGGAACCCGTTTCAACGTGGCGCAACGGGCACTCAGCAACGCCTCCGCAAGCGCGAGGTCTTCAGAATGCGTGATCTTGAGATTGGTTTGGCTACCCTGGACGATCGCAACCGGCCAACCCAGGTACTCGAAGATCGATGCCTCGTCGGTAAACTCCCGGTCCTCCGCACGCGCGATGGCGCACGCCTCGGTCAGGCGAACGCGGTCGAATCCCTGGGGCGTCTGGGCCGCCCAGAGACCGGCGCGGGGAACGGTACTCGTGATCCAGCCGTTCTCGACACGCTTGAGGGTGTCCGGGACCGGAATCGCAACGATCGCTGCACCAGAGGCGGAGGCAGCGTCGGCACAGCGATCGAAATCCCCGGACATGACCATCGGTCGGGCGGCATCGTGCACGAGCACGATCGACAGGTCCTGCGGTACGGCGGCAACACCCGCCGCAACCGAGCGTTGCCGCGATTGGGCCCCGGGCACCAGTGTCACGGGCTTGGACCATGGACCGTCTGCGATAAGTTGCCGGATCACGGCGTCGGTATGGGCGCCGGTCACCAGGATCGACTCGCGGACCGCGAGGCTCTCCTCGATCGCCTGAAGAACCCAGGAGATCAGCGGCTGACCTCCGATCCGGGCCAGCACCTTGGCGCCATCTCCGAATCGCGTGCCGCTGCCGGCGGCCACGATCACAGCGGCGGCACGAGCCTGAACGCTCATGATGCACCCTGCGGCAACCGGGCGGCTTCGGACGTTCGCGCCAACCGGTCCCATATCCAGGCCGGCACATCTCCCGCTCCGAGGCCACGGCCCTCCCGATGGGGCGGCCCATGGTAATCGCTGCCACCGGTCGGAATCAGTCCCGCGCTATCGGCAATCCGCAGAAGCTGTTGTCGTTGCGCATCGGTGTACTCGCCGTAGAAGACTTCCAGTCCTGCCAGGCCAGCAGGCACCAGGCGATCCACGACCTCTTGGATTCCCAGCGTGGAAAACGGATGCGCGAGCACAGGCAAGGCGCCGTTGGCGACGAGCAGCGACACGGCGTCCTCGGGCGAGAACCGCTCTCTCGGCACCCATCCCGGCTTTCCCCGTGTCAGGAAGCGATCGAACGCCTCGCCGACCGATTTCACCACACCGAGGCGCACCAGCGCCCTGGCGACATGGGGCCGTCCGATCGATCCCGCATCGGCCTCCCGGAGAATGTCCTCGCGATCGAGATCGAACCCCTCTTCGCGCAAACGTGTGATCACCGCGTCGATTCGGCGCCGCCGGGAATCCGCCAGCGACCGCAGCCTGGCGACGAAGGCGGCATCCGTGGGGTCGACGAAGTAGCCAAGCACGTGGACTTCACCCTGCGGAACCGTCGTCGACAACTCCACGCCAGGCACGACGATGATCCCGAGCGCGGCTCCGGCGGCGGTGGCTTCAGGAAGCCCATCGAGCGTGTCATGGTCGGTCACACCGAGCACGGCGAGCCCCCGCGCGCTGGCCTCATGGACCAGTGCCGCGGGGGCGAGCGTCCCATCGGACGCGGTCGTGTGCGCGTGCAGATCGATCGTCGAAGGAACGAGCAGGCGGTTCACGGGGATCAGAC
>DASYVY010000106.1:0-1990 GCA_035936535.1 Thermomicrobiales bacterium
GGCCTGCTGCGGGATGGCATGTGGGCCGATGTGGTGGTGTTCGATCCGGAGACGGTGATCGACCGGGCGACGTACACCGATCCCCACCACCTCTCGGTCGGCATCCGCGTTGTGTTCGTCAACGGCAGCGCCGTCCTCCGGGACGGCACGCACACCGGCGCCCACCCGGGCAGGCGGGTCAACGGCCCTGGCTACCGGCAGGGGCTGGAAGGGGGGGCATGATTTCGCCGCTTAGACCCTCATGGTTCTGTGGCGAACGCTCCGGCTTTTCGCAGGGGAGACCCTGGGACCCCCGTGGTCTCCCGGCATTGGCGTCGAAAGGACCACGGCCGGGGCTGGGAGGCATGGAACGGCGCACGATGCAGCTGCCGGGGCGTCCCTTACGACTTGGCGGGATGGCGGCCGTATACTGATGGGATGATGCCGAACCGAGACACCCCCCACGCCTACGATCCCGACCGCGGCCTGCAAGGGGCCGCGTCCGCGTTCTTTCCAGGCTTCACGAGCCTGAGCGCCGTGCCCAACGCTCCGCACCTGGCCCACGTCGAGCGGGAGGGCGACGCGTTTCTGGTTCGCCGCTGGCCCGCTGGTACGACATCCGACCGGATCGAGGTCATGGCAGCGGCGCTGTCACTGGCGCACGCGCGGGAGCTGACGACCGTGCCGCGCATGCTGCCCTTGCCCGACTCGGGCGACCGGTTCGCGCTCTTCCTGGATGGGGATCTCTTCTCGGCGTCGACCTGGCTGCCAGGCCGTCCCCTCTCGCGCTACGGGGGATTCCGGAATCCGGACGGTCTGACGATCGATGTCCCCCTGCCGCCATCGGTCGCCGCCGACGCCGTCCTGCTCGACGCCGTCCGGGTGGTCGGCCGCTTTCACGATGCGTCCAGGAGCCTTGCCGGCGACGCCCGGCTCGCTGCCGGAACGCTCGGAACGATGCTCTCGGCCGGTCAGGAGACCTGGGCGATCCAGCGCAGGATCATCGGTCATCACGCGGCGCTGTTCCCGGAGATCCGTCGCTGGTTGCGCTGCGGCAATCGCGTGATGCCCGTGGCCGAGGAACGGCTCGCCGCCTTCGGCGCGGCGAATCAACGATCGGTCGTGATCCACGGCGATCTCTGGCCAATCCACCTGCTGGCAGAAGACTGGGAGGGAGGACGCGAGCTTACCGGTGTGACGGGATGGACCCTGCCACTCGCGGGTTCGCCAATGATCGATCTCGCGCACCTGGCGGTGCATACGTCCGGGTGGTCGGCAGCGGCGGCCGAGAACATCCTCGGCGCCTATACCGAGGTTGCTCCAATTGCACCGGAGGAGCGTCGCATCCTGCCGGTGGTGGCCGCGCTGGACCTCGTCACCCGTGTCGGATCGCTCCTGCACCAGGCATTCGTCGATGAGCGGGAGATCGAGGACGAGGCGTTGCCGGTGATGCGCAGCGGGCTGAAGACCCTGCTGATCTCCCTGGAGAACCTGACCCAGGTGCTGGCTCCGGAGGCCGAGCGGGACAAGCGCCGCTCGGGGCCAACCCAGACGGGCGGGCGCACCTGGGACCGCTCTAGACCAGGGCCTGCACGATCCAGGAGAGGATCGCCACCATCAGGATCAGGCCGATCGCGCCCAGGGTCACCACCAGGAACACCGAAACCACGCTGATCATCGCGGATCGCTCGCTCTTGCGACGATCCGCCTTCTCCTCGAACGTCAGCTCCCGCTTGAACTTCGCGGCGAAGGGGTCGATTCCCCCGGCTCCGGGACCCGCAAACCCGCCGGCATACCGCTGCATGATCTGGTCCTGGACTTCCCGGGCGCGGACCGTCCGGTCATAGGCAACCCGGTCGACCGGGCTCGACAGGGTCTTGTAGGCGCGGTTGAGATCCTTGCAGAGTTCCTCGGCGGCGGCGCGGCGCTCGGGAGGCACCCGGTCCGGATGAAAACGCTTCATCGCGGTCCGGTACGCCTTGGTGATCTCGGCCGCGCTCGCGGTGTAGGC
>DASYVY010000107.1:0-3849 GCA_035936535.1 Thermomicrobiales bacterium
GAGTCAGCCCGAACTTCCCGGAAACCCAGCCGTTGGTACCACGGTTTGAGCGAATGGGACAGCACGTGGACCACCACCGCCCGCGCACCTCCGAGCTCGGAGATGCCGACACACTTGGTGAAGGCGTGCCGGACGAGATCCTGGCCAAGCCCGATCCCCTGATATCTGCGGTCCACCGCCAGCCGGGCAAGCACCACTATCGGTATGGGATCAGGCATGTTCCGTCGAACCCGTGATGAAACCGCCTCGTGATGCAAAGAGCCAACGGCCAGAGCGTAATACCCTACCACGGTGTTCTCGCTACAGGTCACGTACGTCCGCGATACCCGAAGCTCCTCGTTACGCAACACCCGTGTCTTGAGCCACTCGTCCATGACGGGTTCGCCGCTATCGAAGGATTCAGCCTCATGGTGATTCCTGAACTGTTCCGGTGGCGATGGTTTCGGAAGCGTCAATCCCACAGCGCGGGCTTGCGCATGAGGTCGATCATCTCCGCGGTCGGGGACTCGTTGCTGTCCAGGATGTCGAGGACACGCTGGAACGCTTCTGCATCCAGGACGATCCGGGTTTGGTTCAACAGCACTTCATCTGCCCGTCGGATCGCATCCGAAAGGATGAAGTCGGTCCGGGTCTGGTTGGACACCGTTCGCGCCGCGTCAATCCTCGCGAGATTCGATTCGCTGATCCGGAGGCTGATCGTTGCCGATGGCTCCGCCGATCGGTTGGCACCCATTGAACAGTCCTTATACTCTGTAGAGTAGCTACTGGTATTTTCCGAGTTCATTGCTGTATTACATTGTATATACACCACGAGGCTGGAGCAAGACCGACACGGTGATGCTCCCTTGGAGGGAGCATCACCTGTCGTCCCGTCGAGAACAGATCAGCGCGATCCACTGATTGTGGAACAGCTATGGCGATCCGGATAGACGGTGCCGCTCACGCAAGTTCGCGGTGGGCGATGTCGGAGCGGAATTGGCGGCCCTCGAAGCTGATCCTCGCCACCGCCTCGTAGGCGCGATCGTGCGCCACACGCACATCACCCCCAAGCCCGACGACCGTCAGCACGCGCCCGCCCGCCGTCACCAGCCTGCCACCCGCTCGCTTCGTCCCGGCGTGGAAAACGAGCACGTCATCCATCGTCTCCATATGCTCGAGCCCGCTGATCGGAAAGCCTGTCGGGTATGGTCCGGGATACCCGCCCGAGGCAAGGATCACCCCGACGGCCGCGCCGGAATGCACCGGCTCCGGAACATCGGCCAGCGTTCCGGTCGCGACGCCGTGGAGCAGCCGGCCAAGATCACCCTGCAGCGTCGGCAGCACGACCTGGGTTTCCGGATCCCCGAACCGGGCGTTGAACTCGATCACCCTGGGTCCATCCGCGGTCAGCATCAGGCCCGCGTAGAGCACACCCCGCAACGGTGTCCCCTGCTCGCGCAGGTCGCGAACGGCTGGCTCAAGGATCCGGTCGTGGATCGTCCGCAGCAGCGCCGCATCGACGTGCCGGGTCGGGGTGTAGACGCCCATCCCTCCCGTATTCGGCCCCGTATCACCGTCCCCCAGCCGCTTGTGATCGCACGACGGAGCCAGCGTGCGGATGGCGGTGCCGTCGGTCAGCGCCAGGATGGAGACCTCCTGACCGGTCAGGCGCTCCTCGATCACGACGGTGGACCCCGCCGCGCCGAACGCCCTGTCCTGGATCATCGCGGTGAGTGCCGCATCGGCCTCCGCGCGGTGGCCAGCGACGACCACGCCCTTGCCCGCCGCGAGCCCATCCGCCTTGATCACGACAGGACCGTCGCCACCGATCTCCGCTATCGCGCGAAGGCCATCGGCGAGGCTGGAGGCGGTCAGGGAACGCGCGATCGGGATCCCGGCACGGGTCATCACACCCTTCGCCCAGGCCTTACTGCTCTCGATCCTCGCCGCGGCGGCGCTGTGCCCGGCGACGGCGATGCCGCTGGCCGTCAGGCGGTCGGCCAAGCCGGCGGCGAGCGGATCCTCCGGGCCGATCACGACGAGATCGACCATGCGATCGACGGCAAGCGTCACGAGGCGGTCCAGATCCATGACGGGAATCGGCACGCACTCGGCGATTGCCTCGATACCGGGATTGCCCGGGGCACAGACGATCTCGCTTACGACCGCGCTCCGCGCCAGCTTCCAGACAACAGCGTGCTCTCGGCCACCGCTACCGATCACCAGCACCCGCATCCTCACCGCCTTGCCCTCCCCAGCGCACGGCCATCGGCGACACTCCCAGATCGTGTCCGGAGGCATGATAGCCGGAGCGGCGCACGTTCCCCGCTCTCGCCCCGCCCCTCCCCGTATACTCAGGAGCGCAGGAGGACGCCCGGTCATCCTGCCTTGTCTCATGCAATTCGGAGCAACGGCTGGGGACCCGCCGGCGGTCCGGGCCCATCGGTCCCAGGCCCGCGAATGCGGGGCGTTCGGCCCCGGGTCGATCAGGTTGAAAGGAACACCGTACATGTCGCTCGATCTCTCCCCATCGGATACCCGGGTCTTCCTGTTTCATTCGCCCGACGCGGCCCAGGATGCTAGCGGCGCGATGGATGCTGTCAATTCCTGGCTCGGCAAGGATCGGTCGGGATCGCCCTACCACAACCTCCGCGTGCGGCAGGTCGCCGTGGCGCCCGATGGGCAGGGTGGTATCTACACGACGGTCGTCTGCACGCTCGGCAGGATCAGCTCCGCCGGCGTCTACACCGGTGGACAGCGTGACCAGCTCATCGAGGATGCCGAGTAGCCGCCGATCGGGCGGCGTTCACCATGGGTGATCCTGGAATGGCCGGTCCCGCAGACACGTCCGTAGCGTGTGGGTCGCCCGCACACGACCGGCCACAACACAAGGACCCCGGTGTGCAGGATCGGCCATGTGTCGTGCTGCTGATGAGCCCGGCGACGTATCGCGGCGGGGCGTTCGCGGAGGCGGGTGAGCGAATCGGCCTGGATCTGGTGCGGGCGCTGGATCTGCCGGACGCCCTCGCGTCGCAGTGGCACGTCGCGCTCGCCCTGGATTTCGGGGATGTCGACGGGTCCGTGAGGCGCCTCCTTGATTTCGCGACGAGGGATTGCCGGGCGCCGCTGCGGGCGATCCTCGCGATCGATGACCGCGGCTCCCTGATCGCCGCCGAGGCCAGCGCCCGGCTTGGGTTGCCCCACAACGATCCGGCCTCGGCGCTGGCGGCCCGCGACAAGTTCGTGATGCGGGAGCGCCTCGCCGCGGGCGGTGTTCCGGTGCCGCACTACCTGCGGTTCGAGACCACGATCGACCCCGCCTCGATCGTCGATGGGATCGCCTATCCCTGCGTTGTCAAGCCGCTGCTGCTCTCTGGCAGCCGGGGCGTGATCCGGGCGGACGATCCCGCCGGCTTCGTGGAGGCGTTCGCGCGAACCCGGCGGATCGTCGAGGCGACGGGATCGCCTGGCGACGTGCATTGCATCCTCGTCGAACGGTTCGTACCAGGAGTCGAGGTCGCGCTCGAAGGGCTCCTTACCCATGGATCGCTCCAGACACTGGCGCTGTTCGACAAGCCCGATCCGCTTGATGGCCCCTTTTTCGAGGAGACCATCTACGTGACGCCGTCATGCCTGCCACAGGACATCCAGGCAGCGATCTCGCGGCGCGCCGCCGAAGCGGCGGCGGCGATCGGACTCCGGGAGGGACCGGTCCATGCGGAACTGCGGATCGATCTCGAGCGCGGCGATATCTGGATGATCGAGCTCGCGGGTCGCTCGATCGGCGGGCTCTGCTCGAGCGTGCTGGAGTTTGGCGCCGGGATGGGACTCGAAGAGCTGATCCTGCGCCACGCCGCCGGCATCCCGCTG
>DASYVY010000108.1:0-3279 GCA_035936535.1 Thermomicrobiales bacterium
GGTCAGGGGGAACGGCAGGGCGACGCGAAACGCGTCAATGACGGCGTCATCCACCCGGAAACGTTGACCTGGCGCGGACTTGCGATCGCGCTTGCGCTTGACGAGGCCAAGCTGGAGCAACAGCAGATTCTCGAAGGAGAACCTGGCTCGCGCGGCGGTGAACTGGTCGAGGGTGTCGGGGTAGTGCAGATGCTCGAATGCCTGCTCCAGCGCGGGCAGGCTGCCCATCGTCGCATCGTCGAGGTACGGAGCCGCTTCGGTCAGCCAGTCGACGAGCCGGTTTCTGGTGACATCCAGCGCGGTGCGGGTGATCGACCGCAGCGTCTTTTGGGCGATCCCTTGCGTAGCCGGGTAGACCGGGATCAGGCGACCGGTCGAAAGCCCCTGTCCGTCCGCCTTTTCCCACTCCGGCGATGTCATCTGGAGGCCGTTATAGCCTCCCTGGATCGTGCCGCTGGCGAAGATGTGATCGCCTTCAGCGAGCTGTTTGGCGATAAAGGTGTTGAACCAGGTAAGGCGGAGCGTTCCGGTGCCGTCGAATATCCTGGCGGTCACGCGCGGACGCGTCCCGAACTGCTGCTGGATTTCGACGATGTCCCCTTCGACCGTGACATCCCCGGTGATGACGAAAGGACTGCCGATCTCGGTCGTGCGTGAATAGTCGATGTGGCGGCGCGGGGCGAACCGGAGGGCATCCTCAATCGTGACGATGCCGAGTTTTTCCAGCTTCTGGGCAACCTTGGGTCCGACCCGGGGAAGCTGCGTTATGGAAGCGCTCGGCGGCAGCGGGGCCACCGCCGCAGGTTGCCGTGCTACCTTCGGGAGTGCGGGACGGCCGGTTCGCTTTTCACCGAGGGCAGCGTTGAGCTTGCCGATCTCCGGTCCGCTGTGGGTCAGCCCGAAGTGCGGTTTGGCTGCCTTGAGGCGGGTCGCGGTCCGCTCGATCCGTTCCCGTCGCATCGTCTGCTCGGCCGGGAGCCGCTCCAGATCGGCGATGACCTCGGTCAGCGTGGCGGCAATCTCGTGTGTCGCGCCGACGCGGGGCTGCAGGCCCCGAAGCAAGCGGAGCGCCAGCTCCACGTCTTCACGAAGATGGGGACCCCCCAGCCAGGCGCGTCGCAGCGCGTCGATCAGGCGCTCGAAGAGGGTGTCAACAGTCGTAACCATTGCCTCCCTTCCCCCTGCTGGCGTCGTCGCCATTGTCCACGTCTACTGGTGTTTGCGGATTTCTTCCGGGTAGAACATGCGTACGCATTTGGTGACCGAAGTATACGTGATCCGGTCCCGGCGATCCCGGTTCTATTCAGCGATCAGCGCCGCGATGCCGATCGCTCCTGGTCCGGCATAGGTTGAGATCGTTGCTCCGGCATACCCGATCGTGATGTCCGCGTCCGGGTATGCCTCGGCGAGCGCGTTCGCGGTCGCCTCCGCATTTTCCGGATTCGCGGTGTGCAGCACGACGATCTCCGTGACGTTACCATAACCGGCGGTAATCTCGACCGCGCGGTTGAGCGCACGCTTCCAGGTCCGCACACGCTCCACCGGCACAAGGACGCCATCGACAAAGCTCAGGACCGGCTTGATGGCGAACGCTGAGCCGACCAGTTGCTGGGCCCGGCCGATCCGGCCGCCCCGGTAGACGTAGTCGAGCGTGCGAAGCACCGCGTTGAGCCTGGAACGTGAAATCGTGTCCCTCGCGATCCGGGCGACTGCCTCGGCATCCTTGCCGCCGCGAGCGGCGCGAGCGGCTTCGACGACGACCCAACCGTGCTGCATCGTCGTGGCGCGGGAATCGATCACCGAGATGCGGGAAGCATCGACGGCCTCGGCCGCGAGGCGGGCGGCATTGAAGGTGCCGCTGAGATCCTCCGAAAGCGTGATGCAGACGACATCCTGGCCGTTTGCGATGGCGTCTCGAAACACCGCTTCGAAGGCCGCCGTGGGAGGCTGGGACGTTTTCGGCAGCACCGGAGCCGATTCCAGTCGCTCCAGGAACTGCTGTGGGGAGAGATCGATGCCGTCCCGAAACGACTCGGCGCCAAACGCGATCAAAAGGGGAACGACCGGTATTCCCAGCGATGTGACAAGATGCTCTGGGATATCCGATGTTGAGTCGGTAACGACGACGACGGATTGGCGATCAGCCACCGGTTGCCTCCTTGATCGCGAGTCCGACGACATCCGGCCCGATGTGCGTGGCGATCACCGGACCGAACTGGACGATCGGGACCTCCGGGTCCGCGCTCAGGGACGAGATCTCGGCAACGAGTGCCTGCGCGTCCTCGGGGGTCGTGTTGTAGATGACCGCCGCGTGCTCGATCCCCTGCATCTCCCGCGCGAACTCCACAAGAGCCGCCAGCGCCTTCTTGCGGGTGCGGGTGCGCTCGAACGGCACCACCTGTCCCTCGTCCATCCGCAGCAGCGGCTTAAGGTTCAGGATCGAGCCAACGAGTTGCGCCGCTTTTCCGATCCTGCCTCCCCGGCGCAAGTGCTCCAGGGTCTCGACAAAGAACACCAGATGATATGACGACAGCTCCACATGCAGCGTCGCGGCGATCTCGGCGGCCGAGTGCCCCGCCGCCGCAAGCTCCGCGGCCCGGATCGCCTGCAGGCCCAAGGCGTACGAGACGTTGAGGGAGTCGACGATCTCCACCTGGATGTCGTCGGTCACAGCGTCGGCGGCGAGTTGGGCCGACTGAACGGTGCCGCTGAGACGAGAGGAGATCAGGACCGCGATGATCTCGTCGTGGGTTCTGGCCAACGCCCGAAAGGCGCTTTCGAACACACCGACGGACGGCTGCGAGGTCGTAGGCAGCTTGTCGGCGGTGGTAAGCCGGGTCATGAACTCATCGGTCGAGAGATCGATCTGGTCCCGGAACGACTGCTGGCCGAAGTGGACGTTCAACGGCACCACCGTTATCCCGTAGCGGGCGGCGACCTCGGGAGTGAGGTCCGCCGTGCTGTCCGTGACGACTGCGACCCGTGGCGGCTGTTCCATTGGCTCCCCCTGGAGCGCGAGTCACCACGGGTGATCGCGCGTTCTCCACTACGCCTGCTGCACCAGTCTGCCCGAACACTGTGCGGTTCCCTTGCGCGACCTGTGCCGTTGCAGCCTATTCGATCCCGATGATGAACAGATAATGCGGTTGGCCGCCATCATGCACCTCAACCTCCGCGTCCGGAAACGCGTCGGTGAGGATTCCACGCATGGTTGCGGTATCGTCGTCGCTGGCGTCCTTGCCGGTGAAGACGCTGACCAACTCCGCATCATCACGATCG
>DASYVY010000109.1:0-2659 GCA_035936535.1 Thermomicrobiales bacterium
CACCGTCGCCATCGGCCGAGTGCGGCAAACCGCCCGGAAGGCTTGCCTCCCCGGCGGTTATGGACATGACTTGTCGATCAGCGCACCTCAATGTGCGCGTTCATTCCTGAACCGCTTCGACGATGATCTTGTCGTTTCCGAGCTCCACCCCGCCGACATCCAGCCCCTGGGCATCGAAATAGTTGTTCACACCGGACTCGATCGCGCTCCCAAGGCGGTCCGCCGGCATGAAGAACCCGAGGACACCGTTGTCGACCTCCATGTTCTCCATTATCAGCTGGCCATCCTCGGCGATCGGGACACCACTGTAGCCGGCCGTTTGGCCGTTCGCTGTGAACCTGATCGTCATTCCATCGGGGTCTACCGAGATATCGAAATTCTCGACGTTCTGGGAAGTCAGTGTCCCGGCCAACTGCTGCTGCATGTCGGCTACCGATATCGGGTACCTGCCAGGACCGATGTCCGCCAGGTCGATCTGGTCGGATACCTCCGTGCTGATCGAGTTTGCCAAGTCACCCTCAATCGAGTCCCGGAAACGGGGGATACCCACGAACCAGCTCACGACACAGCACAGGAGCAGGAGGCCCATCATGCTTCCGAGCGCTATCAGGCACCCTCGACGTCTCACGCGCTGTTCCTCCGTGCATCAGAATCACGATCGCTCGGTCAAGGCCTACCATCCACCCCGTCCGAATCCAGGAAGGTCGCACACCCTCAGGCGCGCGTTCGCTATCATAACGAATCCTCTTGCCGCCCATGCCTCCGCGAAGGGTTCCTGAATCGTGACGTTGCCCCTGACGATCCGCTCCGCGACGATGGACGACGTGGCTGCCATCGCGGAGGTGCACGTGCGAACCTGGCAATCGGCGTATCGAGGTTTACTGCCGGATCGCGCCCTCGACGCTATGGATCCGAGTCAGCGCCGCCCGATGTGGGAGCAATTTCTCGGAGCGGTGCCCGGCGCCCACCGTGTCCTCGTCGCGGAGGGGGATGAAAGAGTCATTGGGTTCGCGTCGTTCGGTTCCGCCCGCGACACCGAAGCCTTGGCTACCGAGTTCGAGCTGTTCGCTATCTATGTCGATCCGAAAGTGCAGGGGTAGGGTGCCGGAAGGGGTTTGCTCAGGGCAACCGAGCGCGCGATGCGGAACGCCGGAGCGGTCGCCGCGCAGCTGTGGGTGCTCGATCGCAACGAGCACCCACAGCGGTTCTACCGATCGCACGGCTGGCTCCCGGACGGAGTCAGCAAGGATGATGTGCTCTTTGGCGTGCCTGTCCCGGAGATCCGATTCCGGAAGTCGCTCCAGCCGTGACGATGCCGTCGACAGTATCGGCGAGAGTCAGACGCCCTAAAGCTCCATCCAGCCCATCCCGCCGTGCCAGTGGCGCCCGGACCGGAGATGGCCCACCATCGCGCATTCGAGATGTGTCGTCTGGGGAAATTCGTCCAGCGCGATCTCGCCGTCAGCGGTGGGAATGCGGTCGAACACGAACTGGAGCACGCTCAGGTCGTTTGGTTCAGGCGTATAGGCAATGGTGAAGCGCCGCTGGAAATGGAGGATGTTGGACGTTTCCGGAAGGTACTCGGCCAACTGCTCGTCCAGTAGCCAGGAATGGCAGACCGCGGTGCAATACCGCTCCTCAGGGAAGTGCTTCGCGAAAAACGCTCGTGCCCGCTCGAAGGCGCCATCGCAAGCCGAGGGACGCATCGGGCCCATCGAATTCGGAATGTGCACGGACAGCGTTAAATCGCCTGGCCCGTAAGGCAATCCTGCCGCCGTGATCGCCTCCCCGGTCCTGGTTCCCAGTCGTGCCCGCTGGAACTGCAGACGACCGAGGTCGAAGATCGCCCCTCGGAAGTGCAGGGTCAACCAGCCCTGGAGATCGAATCCGCCGGCACCGTACCGCTGCCGATGAAGCGCCATCTTCCGGCCGAGATCCATCAGCGTGTGACGGATCGTGTTCTCCGGAATGTCCCGCCCAAGACAATACGCCCGCACATGTGGAAGCGCGGCAAGATACACGTACACCCAGAAGTATCTGCGGATCGGACCGAACGACTCCGGAAGATCCGGGAAGCGCACCCGCTCCTCCAGCGAGCCCATATCCTGCACGAGCAGCGATGCACATCGCTCGACAAGCCAGCTCATCCCGGCAGCGCGTTCGGGAGTGGGCATCATCGCGACAAGGGGATTGATGTCCTCGTGTGGCACCGCGAGGTCGAGCAGGATATGCGGTACATCATCGATCGGTGGGAGACTGATCTCGACGCCCGGAAGGCCGGCCACGTCGATCTGGTCGACCAGAGCCCGCGTCGCTTCGGCACCTCCAAGCAGCTGTCGAATGTGCCCGACGGATTGTGGGTCTACCTGCGCTGTGGTCATCGCTTACGGCTCCAGACGGACGCGACATAGGCCGTTGCGGCTCGAACGCGCAGCCGCCTTCTGACCCTTGGAAATTCATCCCAGTATTCCACCATCGTCGCCGGCCTCGCCGACCCTCCTGCCCTCGCCAATATTCAGAATGTCGTTCGATGGCCACGCACAAATCGGGATCGCCTGGGGCACGCCGCAACTCACGCGCTGGGGGATCAGTGGTCGGCGGCATGCCTCCGGGACGTGACAGGTGCCCAAGCAGGGCACGGACAAACGCGCACAGCCGT
>DASYVY010000110.1:0-14086 GCA_035936535.1 Thermomicrobiales bacterium
TCCCGGTCGCGCAATGCTGTTCGCGACCGGGACACCCGGCGTGCTCTACATCGCGATGGCGGCCAATGACCATCCCTGGGTGGCCGTCGCGCTCTTCGTGATGCAGTGGGGAATGATCCACCTCAGCGGTCCGCTGTTCGCCGGTCTGTTCAACGCCCATCTGCCAGACGAGGCGCGGGCGACAGGGTTGTCGGTGATCAACGTGGTGATCACGGTCTATGTCGGAATCGGTGGTCTCGCGTTCGGGTGGCTAGCGGGCCGATCGCTGCCCCTGACCTTCATGGCGATCGGCGCGATTGTCCTCGTTGGCGCGATCGCGATCCGCCTTCCTGACGAGCGGATAGGTGCATCCCGACACGACGGCGGCCCTGGGTGACCCGATGGCTTCAGCCGTTGCGCCTATCGATGCCGATCGATGGCAGCCCCCCGATCAGGAGATCGAGTCCCACCTCGAATGCCCGGTCCAGATCGGGAGCCGCCTGGCGCAATACCTCCGCCGTCACCGGATAGCGGTCATCGAGCAGGTGGGTCGCCGGCCACTCGTCCCGTTCGTTCCGGCGCATGCTGGGGCTGGAACGCGGATCTTCCCGTCGGTTGATCTCGCCGAGCGCAAACCCGCCAACGAAGCTCGCACAGGCCTGGAACACATCGAGCGCCGCCTCGGCATCCAGCCCGGCCTTGCGGAGGAAGGCCAGGGTCGCCTCCAGTGGCGGCAGCACCTCTGGTGACGCCAGCGGGCGGGCCAGCACGGTCGGGAAAAGCCCCGGATGATCGTGGGCCAGGCGGCGGTACGATCGACAGACCTGCCTCAGCCCCACTTCCCAGCCTGCCTCGGCCGGCGCGGGAATCTCCATCCCGGCCAGGAGGCGACCGGCGACACCATCGAGCAGGTCCTGCTTGCTGGCGACATGGTTGTAGAGCGACATCGCCTGCACGCCGAGTTCCGCACCGAGCCGTCGCATCGAGAGCGCATCGACTCCCTCACGATCGGCGAGGGCGATCGCGGCGTCCAGCACGCGTTCCCGTGTGAGCGGCGTTCGCGGAGGCTCGGTCGGCATGATCGGTGTTCGTCCAGCTCTCTGTGGCATGTGTCGCGGTCGACGCGGAGCGATCGGCCACCCTGGTATTGCTACCCGGATCATCATGCGATAGGATACTTACATTGTAAGTTTACACTGTAAGTCGATGGAAGGGTCCAACAGGAGGTGCCACGATGCGCGGGTTAAATGGACTATTCGAGCGCTTTTCCCGCCGATATCTCGGCGAGGTGATCATCGCCGGTGCCGGGTTCCATTCGGTGATGGGGCTGCTTTCGACAGAAGGGTCGATCGCGGACCTCGTCCGCAAGGGATGGGTCGGATCGATGAATCCGGGCTATTCCCCGGCATCGGGCGAAACGTTCTGGTTCACCTTCACCGGTCTGGCATTCCTCGGAACCGGCTTCCTGGCGCGTGCGCACCTGCGAGTGACGGGAACGCTTCCCGTCTCGTTCGGATGGAGCCTGACCATCTTCGGTGCCCTGGTGAGCGCGGCCATGCCCGAGTCCGGAGGGTGGCTGATCCTCGCGATCGGCCTGCTCGCGCTCGCTATCCGTCCCGATGCGGAACACGCGTCATCCGCGTCGGCCCTCTCGTCATCCTGAGACGGGACTAGGTCTTGCGGGCGACGACCAACTCGTGGAGATAGGCCTTGCGCACGACTCCGCCGGGGAGACGGTCGATGTGCTCCCCGATGCAGTGGAACAGCGCCTCGCGCGCCTCCTCGGTCAGCAGGCGGTGACCGGAGTAGGTCGAGAGTAGATCGAAATAACCGGCACGGTTGTACCGCTCCTCGCTGGTCCACCGGAACACCTCCAGTGCCTCGAAGAGGTCGTGCTCCACCAGCTCCCGCGTTTCGGGCTCGATGTCCTCGGCCGGAAGCAGCTGCACGTCACCGGTCTCGCCAGGCATGTGCGCGCCGTAACACGCTTGCACCGCGTCGAACAAGGCTGAGTCTCCGCCCCTGACGTGATGATACATGGCGATCGCGAGGTACCCGCCCTCACGCAGGCAGGCGGCAGCCCTGCGCACCCGGGTTCGGCGATCCAGCCAATGGAATGCCGTCGCCGAGAAGACGATATCGAATGGTTCGCCCGTGCTCTCCCAATCCTCGAACCGGGTCACGATCGCTCGAAAGCGGGGATGATGACCGAGGTGCTCCCGGGCGACCGCTGCCAGGGACGCGCCCGGCTCGATCCCGGTCACGTCGAACCCGGCGTCGAGCAGGACCCCGGTCGCGATCCCCGTTCCCATTCCCAGCTCCAGGAGCCGCGAGCCCGGCGCCAATCCCGGAAGAGCCCGGATGCGATCGAACAACTCGGATGGGTATCTCGGGCGGACGGCATGATAGAGATCGGCCACCTCATCGAATGTCGCGCCAGCGTGGCGATCCATGGTGAATCCTTACCTTCTGACTGGGTCACGGTCGGCATGCCCCGCGAGCAGAGCCGATAGTACCGAACCTTCGGACCTCTGCCCAACCGTGAAGTTCACTGATGCGGCCAGCCCATCCTGCCCTCGCCAATGCACCAGCACGGGGACACGTATGAAGCATCGATGGTCAGGTCGCATCCCGGTCACGACGACCCTCTGACAGTTCCGGCCACCAACGGGCCAGTCCGATTCCCACCTCCTCGACGATGCGTCAGCACGATGGCGACGATACTGCGTTGCTGATGTGCACCATCCGGCGCCGGGGCGTCATCGATGATGAGGACCCGGTCCGGTGGAGAATCACCCGCCACGACACGCACAACGTCCCCATCCACGTCCCAAGGAGCGGCTATGTGCCTTTTTCCGTTCATCCTCATCATCCTGATTGTCGTGCTCATCCGCGTCTGGTAAGTCGGCGGAGATAGCGTGACGCGCACGGCCCCTTCCGGGGTGGAGGGTAGGTCCCTGGCCGCTGCTGAGGCACGAGGATCACCGCCCGGGGAGGCTTTCGCCTTGCGGCCGTCGCTACGGTGGTCCGGTCATGACGACGACAACGCGCGGACACACGGCCCAGGTACGCGATGTCAGACCGAACACCAACGGCTGCGAGGAATGCTTGCAGAGCGGTGACGCGTGGGTGCATCTCGGATGTGTTTGGTGTGCGGGCATGCCAGATGCCCCGACGGGTCGCAGAATACCCACGCCTTCAGGCATTTCCGTAAAACCGGTCGTACGGCGGAGGCACCCCGCCCAGCCAGGCGAGGAATGGTGCTGGTACTACATCAACTATTGCGTCATGGAGTTGGCCGGCCGCACTAGCGCTTGCGGGGGCGGCGGGAGATGGGGGGATCGAGCACTTCCCGCAGCATGACCACGGTCCGGAGCGACTCCGGGGTCTGGAGTGTGGCCCGGATATGCCTTGCCGTCAGCGGCACTTGTGCAGGTTGCGGCGTCTGGTCTTGCCTGACAACCTGGCGCACACGCCGGGTGACCCGCTCTTCAGCTGTCGGCTCCAGGGCGGAGTCGATCTGTACCTCCCGGCGTACGTCGCGAGGGCGCGAGCGTTCACCGGGCGTGGACCCGACACGCCCGGCTTCGTTCAGCGAGGTCGGGCGGATGGGTGCAGCGCCGGACTGCTCTTCGAGTGACCTGACCAGGTCCTGTAAACGTCGCATGGTCCTCTCGTTCCGTTCAGGCGCGCCCGCGCTTACGCTGCTCGCGCCGCTCGATCTGGCGTTCGATCCGGTCGATATCAGACCGTGACCGGATGCGCAACGAGCCGATGCCCCGGAGAATCTCGGCAAGGATTTCAACCAGGAAGACCATTCCGGTACCCTTCGCTCCCTTTCGCCGCCCCCGGGCCCAAAGCTGGCCCGGGGGCGGCGGGGTGGCGTTTCGGCTCAGCGGCTCTCGTTGTTGGAACGGCCGCCGCCGGAGATGGTCGTTCGCATATCGGTGTCGGCCTTGACGTTCTCCATGTTGTAGTAATCCATCACGCCCAGCCGGCCGGACCGGAAGGCTTCCGCCATCGCCAAGGGCACTTCGGCCTCCGCCTCGACGACCTTGGCACGCATCTCCTGCTCGGCGGCCATCGCCATCGAGCGGCGCTCCTCGGCCTTGGCCTGGGCGATCTTCTTGTCCGCTTCCGCCTGGTCGGTCTGGAGCTCCGCACCGATGTTGCGGCCGACGTCGACATCGGCGATATCGATTGAGAGAATTTCGAACGCCGTTCCGGCGTCCAACCCCCGTTCCAGCACGTATCGCGAGATCTGATCCGGATTCTCGAGCACCGTCTTGTGGGAGATCGCGGAGCCGATCGAGGAGACCGTCCCCTCACCGACACGCGCGATGATCGTCTCCTCCCCGGCGCCACCGACGAGGCGGTCGATGTTGGCCCGCACCGTGACCCTGGCCACGGCGACGAGCTGGATACCGTCCTTGGCGACCGCAGAGACGCGCGGCGTCTGGATCACCTTTGGGTTGACGCTGACCTGGACGGCTTCGAGAACGTCACGACCGGCCAAGTCGATCGCGGTGGCGCGTTTCCACGGGAGCTCGATATTGGCGCGATCGGCCGAGATCAGGGCCTGGACGACACGTCCGACGTTGCCGCCGGCGAGGAAGTGCGCTTCCATTTGCCCAACCTCCAGATCGAGCCCCGCCTTGATCGCGCTGATATAGGGACGGACGATGTCGGCCGGGTTGACCTTGCGCAGTCGCATCCCGACCAAGGTGCCGAGCCCAACCCTGGCACCGGAGAACACCGCCGTGATCCACAGGCCGACCGGGACGAAATAGAAGAAGAAGAAGGCGAGGAGCACGATGACGCCGAGGGTGATGAGGAGGACAACAGGGCCTTCGAACATGGGAACATCCTTGCCGCTGGACCGTCACTGCCGAACGGTCATGCATCTGTAGGGAAGCGGGGTAGCCGGGCTCCGAGCCTGGCGGGTTCGCCGCTGGCGCGATCCGGGGTCACGAATACTTTTTGTGCTGCTCCGTGTCCGGCATGGGTTCGCCGCCGCGCTCCAGCACACCGCTGCCGCCCAGCCGTCGCACCAGCCAACTTGGCGGCTTCGATGCCGAAACATCGACGCGAGGGTCATCGGCGACGGTTGTCGTGAGTGCCAGGCGCCCGATCCCCCGCTGGCGGGAAGATCCGGCGACGCCGATCCGCGACATCAGCCAGCCAAGGCCGACGAGCGCGACCAGCGCCCCGATCAGCCCGAACGCGATGCTCCAGCCGGCCCGGATCGCGTCAGCGGTCACATCGAACTCGCGGAATCCGCGACCGATCATCGTCAGGAACAGCCCGCCCGCCAGTGCCGCCGTGCCCGCGATCCCCGCCACGCCAAACCCGGGGATAACGAAGACTTCAAGTCCGATCAGGACGAGGCCAAGCGCGATCAGGAGGAAGTCCTCCCAGCCAGCGAGATTGGCCAGCAGGTGCCCCCAGAAGAAGAGCGCAAAACACAAGACTCCGGCAACCGCCGCGATGCCGAAGCCGGCAAACACCGCGTCCGCCACGATCAGGAACAGGCCGAGCATGATCAGCAGGCTGGCGACGATCGGATTCGTCACCCAGCCCACGACCGTTTCGATCGGCGAGGGGGACGTCTCCCGGATCTCGGCGCCGGACATTCCGAGCGCGCTCAAGAGGTCGGCGCGATTCTCGGCGATGCCCTCGGCGTACCCCCACTGCATTGCCTGGTCGCTGGTCAGGGTCAGCAGGGTCGTCGCGGTATCGAGACCGGGAACCACAACCTCCGGATCGACCATCGCTTCGGCGATCAGCGGGTCCCGGCCGCGTGTCTCGGCCGTTGCCCGGAAGGTGGAACGAACCGCGGAGACCGTCTTGGCATCGGCGGTCTCGCTGCCAAGGACCGGTGTGGCGGCGCCGAACACCCCGCCTGGCGCGATCCAGATCTCCTTGCTGGCGATCGTGATCAGCGCACCGGCCGAAAACGCTTCACGGTTGACAAAGGCGATCGTCCGCAAGGGCGTGTCGAGAATCGCGTCCCGCATCTCCAGGACCGTATCAAGACGACCACCAGGGGTGTTGATATCCAGAATGACGGCCGTCGCGCCGAGCGACTCGGCCTCTTCGAGCGAGCGTTCGAGGAAATGGCCGATGCCTGGCTCGATCACTCCACGGATGGGGATCACGACGACAAGGTCAGACGATGCGCCAGGTGGGGCGTCCTGGGCAAACGCGGAGGGCGCGGTCGACGCACCAAGCAGGGCGATCGCGATCAGGAGGAATCCCAGCAGCCCGGTCGGGCGGCGTGGGCGAAAACGGTGCACGGGGTGCGACGTGTCCAACGCTGAACTCTGCGGCACTGGCCCCGTTGCCACCACCGACGTGCGAACGCGAATCATCGTGACACCTCTGACTTTCTTTGTACCTCCATTCTAGCACGAATGTACGCAAATTGGTCAATTATGTAGTGGAAGTTGCGACATGAGGTCACGATCATTCGGCCGGGAGAATCAGACTGTGACGATTGCCCCTAGCCAGCGCCACGAAGAGCGTCTTGGTATCGGAGAATCCGGTGATTGGCTGGGATTCACCGTCGCCGGCGCGGACATCGAACATATCGCGAAGCTCGGGCCCGGCTTCCAGCAGCATCCGCTCCAACTCCGCCCGCGTCCCGGCACTCACGCCGGAGCGAGTTACCCAGTCGTCGAAGTCGTGGCGCTTGGTCAACGTTTCGACAGCGATCAGGGTCATTTCCTGATCGGATATCAGGCCTTGCCAGGCGGCAGCCGTCAGCGATTCGACATGGGATGGATCGCGCAGCTTCTCGAACCGGTTGAAGAACGCCCCGGCATCCCCCTCGGGCACGGTGTTGTCGACGAGGACAAAGCGCCCGCCCGGTTTGAGCACGCGCGCAACCTCGCTCACGAACCGGCCGGGATTCGGGAAATGGTGCGGAGCGATCCGGCAGGTGACGATATCGAAGGTGTCGTCGGCGTGGGGAATGGTCTCGGCATCGACGGTCTCGTAACGGATGTTCATCAGGCCGAGACCGGTTAGGTACGTCTCCGCGTGCGCCAGGATCTCCGGCGTCAGGTCGCTCGCGACCACGGACGCTACCAACGGCGCGAACACACGGGCAACGTGGCCGCCGCCGGTCGCAAGATCGAGCAGGACATCCATCGGCTGTGGATCCGCGAGCTCGACCATCCGCCCGAGATCCGAGCCGGTGGCATGCCCGACGCTGCGGACATAGGCATCGCCGACGGAGCTGTACTGCTCGCGAACGCGTTGCTTGGTCGCATCCGTCCCAACGGATCCATCCTGTTCACCGGTCGTCATGTGTCCATTCCTTCGACGAGTGCCCGGGCGATCCGGGTGGCGGTCTCGATATCGTCCGGTGCGAGGTCGCCATCGATCACCAGCTCGCGCAGATGATCCTTGACCTCGGCGATCCACCGGCCCGGCGGGCGATCGAACATCGCCATCAGGGCATTGCCATCGAGCGGGCTCTGCAGCCGGGCCAGCGCGACCTCCTGTTCAAGGCGTCCCAAGTGATCCCGCAGGCCCTGGACCCGGCGTGCGGCCGCCCGCTGCTTGTCGACCCGGGCGGAGGTGACATCCGCCGCCGCGAGATCGAGGAGATCCGGGAGCACGCCATCCGCTTCCAGCGCCAGGCGGCGGACCGCGCTATCGGTCCAGGTCGCGATATCGTAGGAGGCCGGGCGAAGATGCAGCTCGACCAGGCGGCGGACCGCTTTCCGCGTCGCCTTGTCCGCATTGAGCCGGCGCAGGAGCCGGCCGGCGATGTCGGCGCCGACGCGCTCGTGGCCGAAGAAGTGGACCTGCCCGCCCGGGTCGATCGACCGCGTCAGCGGCTTGGCGGCGTCATGCAGCAAGGCGGCCCAGCGCACGATCGGGCGAGGAGGAGCCTTCGCCACCACGCGCAACGTGTGCTCCCAAAGGTCCTTTTCCCGATGGATGCCGGGATGCCCATGAGCGGCGCCTTCGAGCGGAAGCAGCTCCGGCATCGCCACGCAGAGCAACCCGGTGTTCAACAGCACGTCAAGCCCATGATCGGCGTACTCGCCACAGAGGAGCCGGGTGATCTCCGCGAACATGCGCTCATGACTTATCGATGCCAGCAGCGGCGCTTGGCGCGCCATGGCGTCGAGCGTTTCGGCATGGACGGCAAACCCGAGATGGGAGACGAACCGTGCCACCCGGAGAAGGCGTAGCGGATCCTCGGCGAAGCGCTCGTCCGGATCGCCGACCGCTCGCAACATGCCCATCGCGAGATCGGCCTGCCCGAAGAACGGGTCATGCAGCTCGCCGGTCCGGACATCCACCGCGATCGCGTTGATCGTGACATCCCGCCGTGCCAGGTCCTCGACGATCGACGACCCGTAGGTGACCTCGGGGTGACGGTTGCCCGGCTCGTACATCTCGCTGCGGAATGTCGTGACCTCGACCGGCATGGGATCCGGCGTACCCGCAAACACGATGCCGATCGTGCCGAAGCGTTCGCCGACGTCATACAGGCTCGTGTGCGGAAGCCCCTGCGCGATCAGCCGCGTCTGCTCCGGAGTGGCACTCGTCGCGAAATCCAGGTCAGCAGCGGCGCGGGCAGCGGTGCGAGTAGCGGTACGAGCCGCACCACCAGCGGAATGGGCAGACGCATCGCTGTCGTCGCCGGCACCCGGCGGGCGATCGAGCAGCAGGTCGCGGACGATACCGCCCACGAGATAGAGCTCCTGGCCCGCCGCCGCGAACGCATCACCGAGCGTCGTCACCAGAGCGCGCTGGGCGGGAAGCAAGCGCGCCAGTACGGATGCCGCTGATGCGTCCAGATCATCACGTGAATCCGGGTTCGGCTGGTTCTTCACCGGGGAGGGAGTCTGGTCTGGAATGATCGAACCTCACGAGCGGGTGACACGATTGGCAGGAAGGGTGATCGCCGGAGCCGGCGACGCCGCCGCCGGTCCTTATCGACAATTCTAAAGTGTTGTGTCACGAGAGGTCCGAACCAGCACGGACTTCCCGCCAACCGAGGTCCTCGATGGAGCGCGGGCACGCAAAGCCATAAGGCGGGGCAAGAGGCAGCAGGGACGTGAGCCGGGCCTTCGGACCAGCCTGTCGATATCTGTCCGCACCTGTTCGCAAGAATGGTGACAGCGAAAGGCCCGGAGATCGCGATCTCCGGGCCTTTCGCTGTCAGGTAATCCTCGATCGAGCTATCGCTGTGAGCGCCGCTCGTACATCCATGTCGCAAGCGGGACCGCGATGGCCAAACCAAGGAGCAGCCAGCCGGTCGCGTAAATGCCTTTGTTGCCGACGTCCGGGTAGCCGGTCAGCCAACCGCGGACCGAATCGATGACAAGGGTGAACGGCTGGTTTCTGGCGAACCCTTGCATCCAGCTGGGCAGGAACTCCACCCGCGTGAAGGCGCTGCTGAGGAAGGTAAGCGGGAACATCACCGCGAATCCGATGGAGTTGACCGCTTCCACGGTTTTCAGGGCCATGCCAATCACCGCCCCGATCCAGGCCAGGCTGAACGCCAGCAGCAGCATCAATCCAAAGGCGTAGACCCACTCGATGAACGACGCCTCAGGGCGGAATCCGACCAGGAAGCCGGCGATGAACGTGATCGTGGTCGTGAATGTCGCGATCGCCATGTCGGCGAGGATGCGGCCAAGCAGGACCGACGACCGCGTCATCGGCAGCGCCCGGAACCGGTCCATGAGCCCCTCTTTGGCGTCCATCGCGAGACCCAGCGAGGTGTTCAGGCCGCCGAAGCCGAGACCCTGGATCACAACGCCGACGACCAGGTAGTTCACGGCGTTCTCTCCGGCCGGCATCGTCGCCTGCACCGTGCCGCCGAAGATGTAGCGGAACAGCAGCAGGAACATGATCGGAAAGAGCGTCACCCCGACCAGCCAGTCCGGTTGGCGCGGGATTCGCATCAGGCTGCGACGAGCCAGGACCAGTGAATCGGCAAGCACGCTCGCCGGCTTGTTCCGGGTCACCCGCTCGAGTTCGACTCCGGTCCGGCGTGGCGACGAGATTGTCCTTGCCGCTGGCGCTGGCGCAGCAGCCGCTGCTTGTACTGTGAGATCGCTCATGCTGCCTTCTCCTCCACGGCATCATCTGCCACGCTGTTCTCTTCGCCTTCCGCCGAATGCCCGGTAAGGGTCAGGAAGACATCGTCCAGGGTTGGGCGTCGCAGGCTGAGATCGGTGATCTCGACCCCGGCCGCGTCGAGTTGCCGGATCGCCTCGGCAAGTCCACGGGCCCCGGCGGGGAACGGAACGGTCAACTGACTGGCGCCCTGATCGATCTGGACACCGCCGTCGGCCTCGGCATCAGCTCCCGCGATCGCGCGGAGGGTGCGTTCGGCGAGAACGTAATCACTTCCGGAAGGCACGCTGATCGCGAGTCGCTCGCCACCAAGCTGGGTCTTGAGATCGTCGGAAGTGCCTTCAGCGATCACCTTGCCGCGATCGACCACGACGATCCGGTCAGCCAGGCGGTCGGCCTCTTCGAGATACTGCGTCGTGAGCAGGACCGTCGTCCCGTCCGTCACGAGATCCTCGATCACGGTCCACATGTCGTTCCGGCTGCGCGGGTCGAGCCCGGTCGTCGGCTCGTCGAGAAAGAGGACCGGAGGCGCCACGATCAGACTCGCCGCAAGGTCCAGCCTGCGACGCATGCCGCCCGAGTACGTCTTCAACGTGCGGTTCGCGGCATCCGTGAGATTGAACCGCTCCAGCAACTCGTCGGCCCGGGCCTTCGCCGACCGGTGCGAGAGCCGGTAGAGCTGACCGAACATGACGAGGTTTTCCTTGCCGGTCAGGATCTCGTCAACGGCCGCGTTCTGTCCGGCAAGCCCGATCGAGGCCCGGACGGCCTCCGGGTTCTGGAGCACATCGATCCCCGCAACCTCGGCCGTGCCACCGTCCGGCTTGAGCAGGGTTGTCAAAATCCGGACAGTCGTCGTCTTGCCGGCGCCGTTCGGGCCGAGAAGCCCGAGCACGGTTCCGGTCTCGACCTGGAGATCGACACCGGCGAGCGCTTCCGTTTTCCCGAAGGACTTCCGCAGCCCCTCGGCCCGCACCGCGATGCCGCGGGATCCTGAGGTTCGTCCATTGATCATCGTCTTCTCACCTTGCGATACCTGTGTGTTAAGTCGAGCGAGTGGCAACCACGACGCGCCGGGAGATCCGATGCATCCTGGCCAGCGAGCTCACATCTGACCCCCCAGTTCCTGAACGGCGCCCCCCTTGCCCACCACGAGCGCCGTCGATCCTTCAACCTGTTCATCATAGCTTTCGATGAGGACGATTTGTGTCCTCGTTTTGGACGGAAGGGCCGTCTTCCTAGCCCGAAGATACGCTAGCAACCAGGTGTCACGATTGTTCGTCCGGCTATGTTCCAACCTCCGGCGCCATAGACCACCATGCCATCGTACGGCTCCCCTCCCTGGGTTGCCTCTGCCATCCGGGCAGGTGCTCCAAGGGTTGCCAAACTGCCCCCGCTCGAAGTGCGCACCAGCCTTGCCTGTCGCGCGTTCCCGGCCGAACACAAGATTCGGCCCTACGAGGCCGACGTGAGGTTCAGAGCGAGGGACCGTCAGCTGGATCGGGCATCTCGGCCCACGTCGGCTACGCTTCCCCCACTAACCCACGCTACGGGAGCTCGGGGATACCGGGCCCCAGGGTGTGCTCGCACACCCGTCCTGATCGGGCATCTCAGCCCGCGTCGGCTACACTTCCCCCACTAACCCACGCTACGGGAGCTCGGGGATACCGGGCTGAGATGGCGCCTCTATCCGGCGCCGACCGTTGAACCTGATCCGGGTAATGCCGGCGCAGGGAGGCTCGATCATCGTGTCCACCGCACATCGCTCCGCAGCGCCACCCATCCCTCCCAGCGGCGAATCCGTCCCTCTCGACATTCGGAACCTGTCCGCCACCTACGTTGAGGACGGCACTACGCTCCAGGCACTGAGCGGCCTCACGTTCGAGATTCGCGCCGGCGAGTTCGTGAGCCTGATCGGACCTTCCGGCTCGGGCAAGAGCACCTTGCTCGACATCATCGCCGGGCTCTTCCCGCCGTCTGAGGGAGAGATCCGGCTCAACGGCCATCCCTATCCCACCGAGGCCCGTCTTGGGCGTTCGTCGTACATGCGTCAACGCGATCTCCTGCTTCCCTGGCGCACGGCGCTCCAGAATGCCTCGCTTGCCCTCGAAGTCCATGGTGTCCCGCGCCGGCACGCGGAACGGATCGCGGCCTCCCGGTTCGCCGACTTCGGACTCGCCGGTTTCGAGCGCGCCTATCCGGCCCAACTCTCCGGCGGCATGCGGCAACGGGTCGCCTTCCTGCGAACCGTCCTCGCCGATCGCCCGCTTCTCCTGCTCGATGAGCCATTCGGCGCGCTGGATGCCCTGAGCCGGGTCGCCCTCCAGGCCTGGCTGCTCGACCTCTGGGAGCGCGAGCCACGCGCCGTGCTCCAGGTTACCCACGATGTCGACGAGGCGATCTTCCTGGCCGACCGCGTGATCACCCTTTCGACCCGCCCCGGACACATCGTCCACATCGAGGACATCTCCCTGCCCAGGCCACGCGTGCGCGCGATGGTGACGAACCCCGCCTTTCTCGACCATCGCATCCGCCTGCTCGATGCCCTTGGGCTGTTGCGACTCCCCGAACCTGTTAGCAGCGGGTTGGGCAGATCATGACCGCGTCCCGCCGCGGGTCCGTTGAGCGGGTGGTCTGGCCGCTGCTGATCCTGGTCGGCTTCGTCCTCGCCTGGGAGGTCGCCGTCCGGATCGCGGAGACGCCGCGGTGGATGCTGCCGCCGCCCTCGGCGATTGTCGAATCGTTCCGGAGCGAATACCGGTTGCTTCTCGAGCACACTCGGGTGACCCTGATAGAAGTGCTCCTTGGGTTTGGGCTTGCCCTCCTTGCCGGTCTCGTGGCCGGAGTTGCGATCGATGCATCCCGGGTCCTCGAGCGCGCGATCTATCCCCTGATCATCGCCAGTCAAACGATTCCGATGGTCGCCCTCGCCCCCCTGATGCTGATCTGGTTCGGCTACGGCCTGACTCCCAAGATACTGATTACGGCCCTGATCGGCTTCTTCCCGATTGCGGTCAACACGGTCGATGGCCTGAAATCGGCGGACCGCGAGGTGCTCGCACTGCTGCGCTCGATGGGCGCCTCACGCTGGATGCGGTTCCGGATCGCGCGCATCCCGGCGGCCCTGCCGTTGATCTTCTCCGGCGCCCGGGTCGCGATCACGTTCTGCGTGATCGGGGCGGTGTTCGCCGAGCTGGTGGGCGCCAGCGCGGGCCTGGGCTACCTCATGCAACGGGCGGCATCGCAGTTCCAGACGGCACGGGTGTTCGCCGCGATCGTGATCCTGGCGCTGATGGGAATCGGGCTGTTCTCGCTCGTCACGCTCGTCGAGCGGCTGGTCCTGCCGTGGCGCCGGTTCATGACGGATACCCGGGGCAATCCATGATGGCCTGGTGATGCGCAGCTACGCTCATTTGGCCGGTCCCATACGTGATGCCTTCGGCATCGAGCAGATGCGGTCTTCTGCCGGCCATGCGTCCGCGACCAACCACATCCCTGTCAGGAAGATTGGCGGGCCAGCACGATCCACGATCATGGAGACGCTCCAATGCCGAGCTTCAGCAATCACCTGCGCGGCGGCGCCGATCCAATCTGGCAGGCGCAGCACGACCACCCATTCGTGCGGGGTATCGGCGATGGCTCTCTCGATCCCGTCCGGTTCAGTTTCTGGCTGCGGCAGGATTACCTGTTCCTGATCGACTACGCCCGCCTGTTCGCGGCGGCGGCGCTTCGTGCCCCGGACCTGGCGGCAATGACGCGGTTCGCCACGCTGCTGCACGAGACGCTGACCCGGGAGATGAACCTGCACCGGTCGTACGTCGAAGGATTCGGGATCACCGCCGCCGATCTCGAGCGCGAGACCAAAGCACCGACGACGCAGGGCTACACGGATTTCCTGCTCCGGACGGCGACGCTCGGCGATTATCCAGAACTGCTCGGGGCCCTGCTGCCCTGCATGTGGGGATACAGCGAGATCGGGATCGCGCTGGCCCGGCGCGGG
>DASYVY010000111.1:0-4251 GCA_035936535.1 Thermomicrobiales bacterium
GCTCGACACCGGCCTGCCGATCATCATCGTCACGACGCGCGGGAACAAGAGCGGGAAGATCCGCAAGACCCCGCTGATGCGGGTCGAGCACGACGGCGAGTACGCGGCCGTGGCGTCGCTCGGCGGCGCTCCGAAGCACCCGGTCTGGTACTACAACCTCGTCAATAACCCGCACGTCGAGCTGCAGGACGGCCCGGACAAACGGGACTACCTGGCGCGGGAGGTGACCGGCGACGAGAAGGCCGTCTGGTGGGAGCGCGCCGTTGCCGCCTATCCCGACTACGCGGATTACCAGAAGAAAACGTCTCGCGAGATCCCGGTCTTCGTCCTCACCCCGATGGAACCTGGTAGCTGACGCCATCGAGCGCCCGGAGTTTCGTCGCCATCTTGTCGTGCTTTTCGCGTTCCAATGTGCTGCCAGCAGTCGCATTGAAGCCGCGCCGGTACAGCTCCCGCAGCGCCTCCCGGTTTACCATCCGAACGGTGGGGCTCCCGAGTTGCAGCGTCTCATGCGCCCCTTAGATGCCCCGCATCCAGAATTCGATCGCGCTGAACTCTACCTTCAGACCATCACGTCGTGCCTGTAAGACGTGCCACTGCTGAATCTCACAGAAGATCCCCGTTTCCTCCAATGCATGTTGGAGCCGTGGAAACTCGTCTTCTGAACAGTTCAGATCGATATCTCGCACCGTGATTGTGAGATCCTGGGTGAAGGCCCTCACCGCCATACTGCCATCCACAATACCGGATCGATGCCGAGCGCATCGCAGACAGTCAACACATCGTCCGCGAATGTGAGCAGTTGGCTAATGCGATCGTCGGCTTGCTTGCCCATGTCTACTTCTGCCTTGGATAGGCAGTGATGCAGGACTTCACATTCCGGACAGCGATCTTGATCGCCGGTGACACAGACGATCACGCGATGTGGCTGCCAAGATCGGCTCTGCGTAAGAATGACTCGGTCAGTGCTATAGCAGGGACTTGAGCTTGGCGCGGTCGACGTTGCCGCCGCTCAGGATCGCCACCGTCCGGCTTCCGTGGCGGGCGCCCGCCTTGCCGGTGAGGAGCGCGGCGACCGAGGCGGCACCAGCAGGCTCGACCAGCACCTTGACGCGCTCCAGGATCAGGCGCATGGCGTTGATGATCTCGTCATCGCTCACCAGTACCACGTCATCGACATAATGCTGGATGACCGCCTGCGACAGGTCGCCCGCGAATGGAGCCGTCAGCCCGTCGGCGATCGTGTTGATGCTGACGGCCGTTTCCGGCTTGCCGGATTCCAGGCTGCGGCGAACCACATCCGCGCCCTCCGGTTCGACCCCGATGATCCGGACATCCGGGCGCTGGCTCTTGACGGCGAGGGCGATTCCGGACAGGAGCCCGCCGCCTCCCACCGGCACGACGATCGTCTCGACGTCCGGCGCAACCTCGAGGATCTCCAGCCCGACCACGCCCTGACCGGCGATGATCCCCGGATCGGAGAAGGGGGAGATGAAGGTCAGCCCGTGTTCCCGCTGGTACGCCTCCATGAGGGGGAAGATCGCTTCCATGGTGGGGGAGAAGTGGGTCTCGGCGCCGTAGCCCCGGATCGCTTCCACCTTCGTCGGGACCGCGCCCTCGGGCATGAAGACGACGGCGCGTGTGCCGACCTTCGAGGCGGCGAACGCGAGTCCCTGGCCGTGGTTCCCGGCCGAGAGGGTGACGACCCCTCGCGCCCGCTGCTCCGGGGTGAGCAGCATTGCCGCGTTGAGCGCGCCGCGCGACTTGAACGATCCGGTGCGCTGGAACAGCTCCGCCTTCAGCCCGAGATCGGTCCCGGTCAGACGGCTGAGGGTCGCGTTCTCGAGCATCGGCGTCCGGTGCAGGTGCGGCATGATCCGCTCCCGCGCCGCGAGGACGTGCTCGAGTGTGACGTCATCCCAGGACGCGGTTGCTAGAGCGGCTTCGTCCGCAAGATCCGGCATCCCAAGGTGCTCGGCGGCGGCTTCGATGTCGATCTGCTGGGATGGCTCGTTCCGGATGATGCCGGCATCTTCCCGGTTCGTGGTGCCAGTGGCGCCATCTCCTCGGGACGTGTTGGATGCCGGCATGCGAAACTCCTCTGGCTGCAGATCGAGCGGCAAGCACACGCCAAGTTGGTGTGCAGGGTGCATAAGTATAGCAACGAGGATGACGGCTCCACGGTGCGGAACAGGTGGCTCAGGAGGGAGTCGTTTGTGACAGGGTCTTCCGATCGGGCGGTTCCGGACAGGCTGTCCCGCAGCCCGCTGATCCGGACGGTGTCGTTCGATACGCGGGCAGTCGACCTGATCGCGGAGACGCTCGATGTCGCGGCGACGGTCGCGCCGTTCCGGCTGCCGAGCTCGACGGTCTGGCAGATGACCGTCCCCGGGGAGCAGGGGCGACCGGTCCTGATGCTTACCTTGTGGCCGGGCATCCACCGGGTGGACGTGGTCGCGGGTCCGGCGACGGTGGTGTTCACCGACGTGGAGAGCGTGGATCTCGTGCCGGACGTCGAGGTCCAGTTCCGCCGCTCCAACCGGAACTTCCTCATCGTCGCGCGGGGCGGCAAGGTGATCGTTCGGGTGTAGAGGATGTGGTCGGGATTGACGCCACATCGTCCGGGTCCGGCGCCCGGATGACCTGTCGTATGGGTCCGAACGCGCTCGGCCCGGTGAAGCGGTTGCGCGACTTCATCTCGTGACGCGACGGTGAAGATGCCCGTTCCGCGACGGCGGGTGCACCGAACCGTCCCCAAAGGGAAGAGGACGGCGGGTGGTCTCGCCACGAGAGAGCTCCCTGCCGGACCGGCGGTGCAGCTGCCGGGATCCTGAATCGGCAACCTCCCGAAATGGGAAACATGTGGGTAAGCCTTCGGCTTGCGGTTCTGCCCGGGTCCGACCATATGCTGGCATCCCTTGACATAGCTAACGACGTTAGCTAATCTTAGGGCTAACGTCGTTAGCTATGTTTCGACGCGAAGGAGCAGACCATGAGCGCAGCCATCAGCACCACGATCGTCATTGACGCCAGCCCCCAGGCTGTATAGAACGTCCTGACCGGTTTCGCCGCTTACGGAGACTGGAACCCGTTCATGGACCGGGTCGAGGGCACCCCCGAGGTCGGCTCCAGGCTCGTCGTCCACATGACCCCCAATGGTGGACGCGGCATAACCTTCAAGCCAACCGTGCTGGCCGCGACCCCGGGCCAGGACCTTCGCTGGCTCGGCAAGCTCGGCTTCGGTCGCCTGTTCCACGGCGAGCACTCGTTCGTCCTCACCACCAACGCCGATGGCACCACCCGCCTAACACATGGCGAGCGTTTCTCCGGCATTCTGGTCGCCCCAATGAAGGGCACTTTGAAGACAAGCCACGCTGGTTTCGAGGCGTTTAACCATGCGCTCAAGCAGCGAGTCGAGACCGCCGACCTTCCGCGATGACAACGGACGCCGGGACCGCATCGCCCACTGCCCGAATGGACCGGCGCGCAGAACTCATCGCCGCCGCGCGACACCTGCTCGAAACCGAGGGCGCCGAGGCGATCACCATCCGCCGCCTCGGAGCTGCCGTCGGTATCCGCGGCCCGTCGATATATAAGCACTTCCCGAACAAGGCCGCGGTCGAGGACGCCCTCACCATCATCGGCTTCATGGAATTGGCTGGCGCCCTGCAGGGCGTGCCCTTTACGTTCGCGGCGCTCGCCGGCGGGTATCGGCAGTGGGCGATGAGCCACCCCCACATGCACCGGCTGCTCAACAACCGCCCCATCAACCGGTCACAGTTGCCCATCGGCCTGGAGGATCGCGCCGCGGCACCGCTGGTCGCCGCCTGCGACGGCGACCGAGCCATGGCTCGTGCCGCCTGGGCCACCATCAAGGGCCTGGTCGATCTAGAACTTGCCCACCGCTTTCCCCCCGATGCCGACATTGAAGCGGTCTACGCTGCAGCCGCCCGCGCCTATGCCAGCCCCAGTCCCAGCCCACCGACATGAACGGGGCAACTGCCCGGTCGGGGATGTCTTGAGTTCGCGCGGTGGTCCGCAACACTCTTCGATCATGGAAGGGTGTTGATGACCATCCGATGCTTGATCAAGTTCGTCGCGGAGCCGGTGCAGCCGGTGTGGGCGGCGCTGCAGGCCGGAGAGTTCCTCACCATCGCATCGGCCTTGGTGGCAGGCACCGTCCCCGCCGGTTGGCGTGGTTGCAAGTGGCGGGATGCGGCCAGGCCGGGGGATTCCCACGCTGCACTCCTG
>DASYVY010000112.1:0-4377 GCA_035936535.1 Thermomicrobiales bacterium
GTCAAGGACCGGTGCTACCGAGGGGCGACGGCGGTCGCGGGGCGGAAAATCGCTGTAGGAAGCCCTATGGGCCTGGGTCACCTTCTGCAGTGCCGGCGCGTCTAATGAATGAGTAGTGCGTAGACATTCATGGACCACAGGAGACAACGATGAGCACGCAGCGGATGATCGAGTTCGAGACCACGTCGGAGGAGGGCGCCGCCCGGGTCAACGAAGCACCGGGTTCGGCTTTCGGAACTCTGGCCGGGGAGGCACCGGACGGGGTGTGCTCGGCGTACTGGCGCGACCAGGGCCGCCGCTTCATGGACATCGAGGCCACGCGAGACCTGCCTCGGGTCACCGGGGAGTGCGTCGAAGGGGATATCCCAGCCTTGAGGTCGCAGAAAAGGTCGGCAGTTATGGTCTTGTGCTGTGACATTTGGGCATAGACAACCTCCTTGGCGAGACCACACCCCTAAGGAGAACGGTGTGGACCGAGTTACGGTCTTCCGCCGCGAATACTCGCACTTGCTCGCGGTGGCATTCCGCATCCTCGGGTCGGATGCAGACGCCCAGGACGTCGTACAGGAGGCGTGGCTCCGGTATGCGCGCGTTGATGTGGAGCATGTCCGCAACGAGCCGGCGTGGCTGACCACGGTCGTGACGCGGTTGTGCCTCGATGTCCTGCGCCGGTCACGCGAATATCCATTGGAACCGGTAGATTTCCCTGCAGCGTCCGTGGACAACGGCGATAACCCAGAGGAAATCTCGCTTCTCGCAGGTGAACTGACCGAGGCCTTCACGATCCTCCTCGATGAACTGACACCGCCGCAAAGAGTCGCGCTCATACTGCACGACGTGTTCGGCACCCCCTTCGAGGAGGTCGCGCACGTTCTGGGCACGACTCCTGGATCGGCGAAGAAGCTGGCGAGCCGCGCACGAGGGCGGATTCGCCGACCGACCAGCGCAGGTAGTGTGGATCCCGGTGCCGCACGTGAGGTGGTGAGCGCCTTCCTGAGGGCAGCCCAGCAGGGCGATATCGACGGCCTCGTCGGGCTCCTCCACCCCAATGTGACGAGAACGGCAGACCCACAGGCCCTTCCGCCCGACACGGCTCTGAGGGTGCGGGGAGTGCAGGCCGTTGTCACGGAGACCCAATCGTTTCGGGACCACGCCCGGCGAGCACGCATGGTCGAGATCGATGGGCAGCCGGGCATCGCTGTCATGTCAGGTCACCTTCCGCTGACAGCGTTGGTCTTCCACATCGCTGGCGATCGAATTGTCCACTATGACGTCATCGCGGATCCTCGACGGCTCGCCCTGTTGGATGTCCACCACTGACTCGAACGGCCGCCTGGGCATGTCGAAGGATCCGGCGCGTTAGGCAACCCAGGCGCCCGCCATCGCATGCTGACCGCGACGGAACCATCGCGGCCTACCGGTCCTGTCCGCTCGCGGCACGTTGGGAGAAACCTCGGACGTTCACCGCGTACGTCGTTGTCACAGTAATCACGATCCTGGCGAATGTCGGAGTGGTTGTCGCTGATTTGATGAGGGCAGACTTCGTTCTCGCCAACTCAGCCGAAGTAGGCGTGCCACCGTCGTGGCTTCCCCTTCTGGCAATGCTAAAGGCCGCTGGCGCAGCGGGGCTTCTCGTCGGCCTGATGGGATCCCACGTCATCGGAGTTTCCGCGGCGATCGGACTCGTGGCTTTCTTCCTGGGTGCGATAGTCGCGCACCTGCGGGCCCGGGTCTTCTACAACCTCGCATTTCCAGGCGCCTTCCTTGCCCTGGCTATTGCCTCCACGACGCTTGCGATGACGCATTGACCGGCGTGCCGGCATACGGAGCTGGCGCCGCTGATACACGCGCACTTTGGAGCCCTGGACCGTTCAGGAGGTAACCGGCTGCGGGGCGGTAATCCCGGCGAGTTCGAGCTCGTCCGCGAAGTGGCAGAGCGCGGGCTGGCCCGCAGGACCCTGCTTGAACGGCGGAGGATCGGTCTTGCAGATGGCCTGGGCGTACCGGCAACGAGGGTGGAAGTAGCAACCGCTGGGCGGGTTCGCCGGATCCGCGATCTCTCCCTGGAGCTTGATTCGCGCACGGGTGTTCCGGAGGCGGGGATCCGGGATTGGAACCGACGAGATAAGCGCCTCCGTGTACGGGTGGGCAGGTGCCTGGAAGATCTGCGCGGTCCTGGCCGTCTCGACCAGCTTGCCCACGTACATGACCACCACGCGGTCGCAGATGTGCTCGATCACACTGAGGTCATGGGAGATGAACAGGTAGGTGAGATTGAGCTCCTCCTGGAGGTCTTCCAGCAGGTTCAGGATCTGGGCGCGAATCGAGACATCCAGCGCCGAGACCGCTTCGTCGAGGACGACAAGGGCTGGATCGAGGGCAAGCGCCCGCGCGATCGAGATGCGCTGGCGCTCACCGCCGCTGAACGCATGAGGATACCGGTGCATGTACTCCGGCCGCAGCCCGACCTTCCGCAGCAACTCGGCAACCCGGTGCTCAAGCTCCTTGCCGCGCGCGACCTTGTTGACCTTGAGCGGCTCGCCGACCGCTTCCATGACCGTCATCCGCGGGTTGAGCGATGAGTACGGATCCTGGAAGACCATCCTGATCTCCCGGCGGATCGACTTGAGATCGCCCCCCTCGAGGTGTGCAAGGTCGACAACATTTCCATTCTTACGGCGAAAACGGATCGCGCCACCCGTCGGCTTCACAGCCCGCACGATCGACCGGCCCGTGGTTGTCTTGCCGCATCCACTCTCGCCCACGAGACCAAGCGTCTCCCCGGGCCGAATCGAGAAGCTGACACCGTCGACGGCCTTGACCGCACCGACCTGACGTCGCATCAGGCCGGACGTGATCGGAAAGTGCAGCTGGAGGTTCTCGACCTCGAGCAGTGGCGCTCCACGCGACCCGTCATCGATCGTGGGAGCGGAAATCGTGGTTGCCTGCATGTCTTATCGCTCCCTTGCCTGGGCGGCGGCGGTGCCGGTTCGCCCGCCCGATGAGGCCCGCACGACATCCCAGTGCTCGGGTTCGTAGAGCAGGCAACGGACATCGCGGTTGTCGCCGACGGGCGTTGCTTTTGGCAGGATCCGATCGCAGGTGCCGGGCATGAAGGCATCGCACCGCGTATGGAAGGGGCAGCCTGCCGGCCGGTCAAATGGCGATGGCACCATCCCCCTGATCGACTCCAGCCGCCGCATCCGCTTCTGGCCGAGCTTTGGAATCGACCGCAGCAACGATCGGGTGTACGGGTGCTTGGGATCGTGAAAGATCTCGTCGACCGAGCCACGCTCGACCACCAGGCCGAGGTACATCACTACCACCTCGTCGGCGATTTCGGCGACCACGCCGAGATCATGGGTGATGAACATGATCGACATGTCGAGCTCGTCCTGCAGCCCTCGCATCAAATCCAGGATCTGCGCCTGGGTGGTCACGTCGAGCGCCGTGGTCGGCTCGTCTGCAATCAGGAGCGACGGGTTGCAGGCCAGCGCCATTGCGATCATAACGCGCTGGCGCATGCCGCCGCTGAGCTGGAACGGGAAGGTGTCGATCCGGTCCTTGGCGCGGGGAATCCCGACGCGCTCCAGTCCCTCGATCGCCAGCTTTGTCGCTTCCTGCTGGGAAGTGCCCTGATGGAGGATGATCGACTCCGTGATCTGGTCGCCTACCGTGTGCACTGGCGAGAGGGAGGTCATCGGCTCCTGGAAGATCATCGAGATCTCCTTGCCGCGGATAGCCCTGATCTCCTTGCCCTTGGGATCCAGCTTGGCGAGGTCGGTAACCTTCGGCGAGACACCGTCCTCATCGCGCCGCTGGAACAGCATCTCGCCTTCGACGATTCGGCCCGGCGGCTGGACGATTTGAAGGATCGATCGGGCGGTCATGCTCTTTCCACAACCACTCTCACCGACGATGCAGAGCGTCCGTCCGCGGCGGACCGTGAAGTCCACCCCATCAATGGCACGGACCAGCCCCTCGTCGAGCGGAAAGTGGGTCTTGAGCCCGCGCACATCCAGTACGACATCGCTCGCAATTGTCCGGGAATCGGTCATGGCTGCCTCTCAGCTCGGGACACGGAGTCGGTCTTCGTCATGTTGCATAGGGATCGGCGGCGTCGCGCAGACCATCGCCCAGGAAGTTCAGCGCGAGCACGGCCACGACCACCAGCAGGCCGGGGATCAGCAGCCAGGGTGCGGTTGCGATCGAGCGTATGTTCTGGGCTTCCTCAAGAAGCACCCCCCAGCTGTTGATCGGCGATCGCAAACCGAGTCCCAGGAAACTGAGCGTCGTCTCAGCGAGGATGGTAGCCGGCACCGCCAGGGTGAGCGACGCGATGATGTGGCTCAGGAACGATGGAACCATGTGCCGGAG
>DASYVY010000113.1:0-4980 GCA_035936535.1 Thermomicrobiales bacterium
CCTCAGGGTCGTCATCGATGCCGACGGGCTCAACTGGCTAGCCAAGCAGGTGGAATGGTGGACATCGGTACCGGCGCAACGGCTGGTCCTGACGCCCCATCCCGGAGAACTGTCCCGCTTGCTCGATCGCCCGGTAGAGGAGATTACCGGCGATCCCGTTGCCGCCTGCACAGAGGCCGCGAGCATGTGGAACCAGGTTGTCGTGCTCAAGGGGGGACATGCCGTGGTGTCCGATGGGACAACCACGCTGATCGCCGACACGGCGTCGCCCGCGCTCGCCACGGCGGGGAGCGGAGACGTCCTGGCGGGTACGATCGGCGCGCTTGTCGCCCAGACGGGGTCCCTGCTCGATTCGGCGATCATCGCCGTGTACGCGGGGCCACAAGCGGCGGAGCACGTTGCCGCCCGGTTCGGCGCCCGCGGCGTGATTGCGACCGATCTCCCCGATGCGATCGCGGAGGAGTTGCACCGCCTGCATACCGGCAACGAGACGGAACGTTGAGAGGGGACTGATGTGGTATCAGGGGACAGAAACTCCAGACGGACGAGGACGGTTCGCATCGACCCGGTATCCGACTCCAACTCCGCCAATGAGGCGCGGAATAACCCGCTTGTGACACACATCATGCGGGCGGGTGTTCCGCACGTCTCACCCGAGGACTCGATCGCGACCACGGCGCGGTTGCTGGTCGATCACCAGGTTCCAGGCGTCCCTGTGGTGGAAAACGGGACGATCATCGGGATCATCACCGAATCCGACATCATCGCCCGCGAAGCGGATGTGGACGTTCCCACTCCGGTACCGTTCCTCGATGCAATCTTCATGGCAGACGCCGGCCAGGAATTCGACGAAGAGCTGCGGAAGGTTCTCGCGGTGAACGCGCGGCAGTTGATGACCTCACCGGTCTACAGCGTCCGCTCCAGCGCGACACTGACCGAAGTCGCGACGCTGATGGTCGATCGGGGAGTGAATCCGATCCCGGTGTTGGATGAAGATCTCCAGGTCATCGGGCTCGTATCGCGGGCGGACGTGGTCCGGGTGATCTCGGCTCTCGAGAACCAGGGAAGCTAGCGCATGCCGGACGCGGCGGTATCTGTTCCTGAAGCGATTGTGGGCCATTGGCATGGGCGCCCTGTCCTTGCGGTCGTCGATCTGGATGCACTGGCGGTCAACGTGCGGACTCTCCGAAAGCTGATCGGACCCGACGTGCGGTTGCAGGCGGTGGTCAAGGCCAACGCTTACGGGCATGGCGCGGTGCCTGTCGCGCGTGCGGCGCGAGCAGCCGGGGCCGACTCGCTCGCCGTGGCGACCGTTGACGAGGCGGTGCACCTGCGTGCGGCGGGTGTCGAAGGGCCATTGATGGTCCTCGGCCCGATCGGCCGACACGAGTCTGCCCGGGCAATCGGCCATGACCTCACCGTCGTTATAGCGGACGCCGGGTTCGCGCGCCTGCTCGCGTCAGAGGCACGGATGCAGCTCCGCCCGGCAGAGAACCCGGTCTCCGTTCACCTCAAGATCGACACCGGCATGCGGCGATTCGGTGCTGCACCGGAGCAGGTGGTCGAGATCGCCAGGGTGATCGCCGACCTCAAGGAGTTGCGGTTGGACGGCGTGATGACTCACTTCGCGGCCGCCGACGATCCGGAACCCGAATCCGCCCGCGAGCAGATGGCCGTATTCGATGCCTGCATCGAGGCATTGACGGCCGCGGGGCTTCCGGTCCCCCTGCAGCATGCCGCCAACAGCGCCGCCATCATCCGCTTCCCGGAGTTTCACCGGGGACAGGTCCGGGCCGGCATCTCGCTCTATGGGCTGAGGCCGGATCCGGGCATGGTCCTCCCGCACCCGATGCAACCGATCCTTTCGGTATTCGGCCGCATCTCCCGGATCATCGACCTCGCTCCCGGCGACACCGTCAGCTACGGCCGGACCTACGTGGCGACGTCCGCCGAGCGAGCCGGTCTGGTCCCGATCGGGTATGCCGACGGCTACCCGCGGGCCCTGTCGTCGCAGTCCTGGATGACGGTCGGGGGCCGGCGCGCGCCCGTCATCGGTCGTGTCTGCATGGACCAGACGGTCGTCCGGCTGCCGGCTGGAGCATCGAGCGATCGTGGGACGGTCATCGGCATCGTCGGCGATGGACGGGATGCGACACCGACGCTCGACGACCTTGCCGCAATGACGGGGACGATCTCCTATGAGCTTGCCACCGGGCTCGCCCGGCGTCTTCCAAAGCTCTACCTGTCCGACGGGGCCGTCGTCGCGATCGATGACCTCCACGGGTATCGCGATATGGGCTGACAGCATCGGCGGGCGACCTGTTCCGGACAGCAAAGCGGCTGGCGAGATGTCTCACCAGCCGCTTTGCTCCATCCGCGTCTTGCCCCGGCGATCGCCACCTTCCCTTATGGCACCCGCCGTTCCGTCCCCGGGTTTCTACGCCTGGTTTTCGAACTCGCTTGACACCCGCTTCATCGCATCGATGTCGAGCCGGACGACAAACGTCCTGCCGCTCATGTCGTCGCGCACATAGTTGAGCGTGCGCTCGTCCATCCATCGGTAGATGGTGGGCCGTGTCACACCCAGCTGCTGCGCCGCATTTCCAATGCTGACCAGTTCGCTCGGGTCATACGCCCTGTACTTCGCAAGGGCAAGCATCCGCCCAAGATCGGTATCCCAGAATGCTCGCGGGACCGAATAGTCGTCCGCAGCCGCAGGCCAAAACAGCAACTGGAGAACGGAGTCAATCGCTTCCAGCACATGTTCTTTCGGTTCCCGGATCTGGCCTCGTGCCAGGCGGGCGAGCCGTAGAAGATCCTGGCCCAACGGGCCGCTGCGAAGCTGATCGAGCGTCAACGACCGGAATGCCTCGGGATAGAGGTGAGACACCAACCGGTGATGATGGCTGTAGACCAGTTGCAGCGCGTTGTCCATGACCTCCTGGTAGTCTCGGGGCTCGGACTCCACGATGACTCCTTTCAGTCCGACATTGCTGTGACACCCTCGATGTTTAGTCGGGGCGATCAGGGTGTACGCATCACACTGTACGGTCGGATTGTACGCTCGCGCCGGACAGGTGTCAATGATGGCCGTACATGCGCGTACCTAACACATCTCAAGGCAAGAGCTGTGCCTCGGAGGCACCGATGGGGGAGGAGGCGACGAGCACGTGTAATAGATGGGGGGAAGCGTCAGCTGCCGGTCGTAATGCCGCGGATCGCGAGCCCGACGATGAACAGGGCAAGCAGGCTGTAGAGAAGCAGCGCCTGGCGGGGGGCCCGGTCCCGCATGTACGACCAGACAAACGGCAGCACGAGCGCTGCCGTGAAGCCGTAGAGCAGGTGGACGAGGTCGTTGGGTCGATTGCCCCAGACGAACAGCACCATCCCAAGTGCGCCCTGGATCACGACCAGCAGCTGGCCGATGATCAGGGCCCCGGCGATGCTGCCGGAGAGCGAGCCGCCGCGACCATACTCGATCAGCCCCCACATCCCGGCGACGGCGAAGAACAGGATGATCGTGATCGAGAGCCGGTCGTGGAAGAGGGCAACGGTGGACATAAAGGTGATGACTCCGGATCGGCGCGAGCACCTTTGGAGTGCCGGACCGCGCATGGCCTGGCCGAGCAGCGATCGCGCGGCAAGTATAGCGACGAGCTGGGTGCTCGGCGGTGCATCGCGTCACAACCCGCCGCTGCCGTTCAGAAGCCGTCGAACGACAGCTGAGTCGTTGAATCAAGGCCTCCGGGGGCATGCCCGTGCTGCTCCCGAACAGCCGGACCGCTCCCGGGGGTCCAGACCGGACCCACGTTGCCGCGCGGCAACGGGATAACGGGGATCTGGTGATCGACGCGATGCAGCGCGGCGTTGATCGTCGTTGTTGCCACATCTGGGCGGTTGTTCGTGCCGGAGAGGTGGGCGAGCCAGACCTGGGCTGTTCGCGAACCGTGCGTTGCAACGGCGGCCAGCGCGGTACCGCAGTCATCATTCGAGAGATGGCCGACGGCGGAGGCGACCCGGCGCTTGAGATGCGCCGGGTATGGTCCCCGCCGCAGCATCTCCACGTCATGGTTCGCCTCGAGCACGATCAGGTCGCTCGCCAGCAGCGGCTCCAGCAGGTGTTCCTCCCAGGAGCCAAGGTCGGTAAGGATCGAGATCGTGACGGTTGGCAGCTGGATCATGAAGCCGCATGGCTCGGCGGCATCGTGACGAACGGCAAGGGCCCGGATCGTGGCGCCGGCAATCTCGATCGGGACTGAGGGGGTAATCGGCAGCCACCGCTGCTCGGGGATCCGCGTCCTGCTGAAGGTTCCGCGCGACGCAATCACGGGCACGTTGAGACCAGGCACCTGTGGCAACGTCCGGATGTGATCGATATGCTCGTGCGTGATGAGAATGGCGTCGAGGTCACCGGGCGCCTGTTGCCGGTCCATCATGGCGCGGCGAAGCGTCCGGATCCCGACGCCACAGTCGAGCAGGAAGCTCGCCCGGTCATGCTCGATCAGGAACGCATTCCCGGAGGAGCCGCTGCCGAGGCTTTGCACTCGAACGAAGGGCTGGTCGCCGCCGCGTCCTGCTGGGTTTGATCGATGATCGGGAAATGTCATGAGGAAGTTGAAACCCTGCGGCGACAGCGGCGGTTGCAGAGGCGATACGGCACATGGCTTCGGCGGGAGCACAGGAGCGGCTCCCGACACTATAGGCCGTCACAGCGGCATTGGTGTCCGTTTTCGGCGGCGCGGGACGCTCGCCGCATCGTACCATGCTGATAGTTCGGCGATTGGCGTGATCGTCACCGCCGGGCAGGGTGTTGTAGGTGACACAGGCGGAGGCGAGCGTGTTCAACCGCGATGGAAGCTATCCAGGTCCTCCGAGCAGAATACCGCGCCCGTCATTCCGCCTGTCGTCTTCCACGAGGCGAATGCTGATCACCGCGGCGATCTTCGTGGCGATCTTCATAGCCCTGACACTGTCCGCTTC
>DASYVY010000114.1:0-2096 GCA_035936535.1 Thermomicrobiales bacterium
CCGGCAGGTCCTGCTCGTCACTCCGGAGGGGGTTGAGCGACGATCACGACGGGCCGGTCTGGGAGGTTTGCTGAAAGATGACCCGCATGAGCGATATCACCGATGCGGCATATCCCGCATTGGTGCGGTGTGCTATCGCGGCCAACCATACGTGGAACGGGTCTGGTCGTAGCTCCGGAGATCCTTCCGGGCCTCGTCGGCGGTCGGGTAACCGCTGCCGGAGCGAAGAACTCCGCTGTAGTACCGGTCAAACCGGCTCGAACCGGACTGGTTCCGGGTGTTGCGAGAAAGAAATCGGCGTACTGCGTTCATGGTGGCGGTCTCCTTTGCCAGCTTCATTGGTGACGGGTGACACCGTCCGTAACACTTCTTCATCACTGTATCCAAGTATAGCGATAATACTGCGTCCTGTCAACCCTATATAGTGATATCGGCATAATACCGCAATGATAGATCGCTCGGCGCACGTGCTGCATGCCTGCTGACGTTCTCGCCCCTGGAGGTAGCCGATCGCCCATCCCACGGCGTACCATCTCTTTCGTTGCCAGATGCCGGTTTGCCGGGGCTGCGCGCCGTAAGCGCCAGACCGCGACTTTTCCATGCAATCCGGAAACTGAGGGAGGTGCCGGCATGGTCCCGGTCGCCCGCTCGATGTCCAGGGGATCCGATGCTTCGGTGCGGACCATTCGCACCCGGAAGCTGTGGGCCGGGATCGAGGACCGCAGCGCCGCTGGCGGATCGGACCCTGCGGACGAGAACGACATGCGACAACCGGAGTGGAATGGAAGATGAGCTCGGCCACGCGTCTGCGCCAACCGTCACCGCAACCCAGGCGTCGCCGGGGTGCGCAGATCCTGAGCACCATCCTGTTCCTGGCGGCCATGGGCTTTGGCGGGGCCGCACTCTACATCTGGTACACCGAGGAGGAGTCGCCGGACACCACGCTGTCCGCCCCAACCGCCACACCAGGACTCTATACGCTCGTCGATATCCTCAATGCCTTCCGGGATGCCGACCTTGAAGGCGATTACGGACGATCGCCCGCGACGGTCAAATCCAACCAGATGACCCCGCCCGGACAGCACCTGATCATCGAGGGCCAGAGCGTCTACGCGTTTATCTTTCCGGATGCCGATGCTGAGAGTGCCGCCGCCGCCCGCGAGGCGGCGGCCCAGGATCTCGATCCCGCCACGATGACCCTGAGGACGCCTTCCGGGCAGTCGTTCGGCGAGGGCGAAACGCTGACCGTCTCGGAAGGAGGCAACGTGATCGCGGTGCTTGTCGGTGGTGATGATGAACTTCAGACCCGGGTCCGAGACGTGATCGAGGGACTCCCCTGACCTCTCCCGCTGATCCTCGCACCGCTTCCAGCGACGGGCCAACGCCGACCGTGGGCCCGAGCGGGAAGCCGGTCACCCTGGCCGATACCGAGCAGGACCTCGTCGAGCATGGACGGATCGGGTACGGCCGAAAAACCCCTCTCCTGCTCGGACTCCTGCTCGTCCTGACGTTGCTGGGACTCGGGCTGGCCAGCGCGTTTGGCGGCGATGACCGGGAGACCGGGCGGGATCCGCGGCCGGCGGCCGATTTCGAGCTCCCCCTGCTCGATGGATCGACCTGGCGTCTGGCAGATCATCGCGGGCAGGTCGTGGTCCTCAACTTCTGGGCGTCGTGGTGCGAGCCCTGCAAGGAGGAGATGCCTGCCTTCCAGCAGGCGGCGGCGGCCTCCGCGGATCGGGTCGCGTTCATCGGAGTTGGGTCCAAAATGGACCGGGACGAGGATGTCCGCGCCTTTGTCGATGCCACCGGCGTCACGTATCCGATCGGGCGCGACATCACGGGTGATGACCGCGCTCGTGGCGAGATCGAGCGTGCGTATGGGGTAGTCGGCTATCCGGCAACGTTCTTCATCAGCCCCGGGGGCGACATCGTCCGGGTCGAGATGGGACCGCTGGATCTTACGCGGCTCGAAGCCTACATCGCCGAGGCACAAGCCGCTCCCTGAGAGCGGCCTCGCGACAGTGGTGCGATCGGGACGATGACCCGGTCTCCTCGTCTCGTGCTCGTCATGTCGCTCGGAATGCGCAGTCCAGTGC
>DASYVY010000115.1:0-1872 GCA_035936535.1 Thermomicrobiales bacterium
CGATGCCCGCAGTGCCCGGACCACCGGGTGCTTTTCCAGATCCGGATCGGTCCAGAGATCTCGTGCCCATCCACCGGTAGCTCGCTCCGCCACGATGTCGTGACGTTCCTGCATCGCTTCGAGGTTGCCGAGTGGGGCATCGCTGGTGGCGGTGCCTTCCTGCCTGGCCGTCGGCTCGGTGATGGCACCGCCAACGAGCTGAGGCTGGGATTCGTGGGCGACCTCGTCGACGACTTCGTTTGGCTGGGCAACTGGGGCAGACCTGTCAACACTGGCCTTGGGTTGCGGATCGGGTGTTTCGCCCTGGCCTGACCGCGCGGTCTGGTCCTGGCGGGTGTCACCGTCGCTCACGGTGGTCTCCTCTGGGCGCTTTGGTCATCGCTGATACAACTGCCCGTCTATCGGGCGCGTGGTCCCATCTGGCAACGGTGTCTGGAGAGCCGTCGCTCCTTCGAGCGCATTGGACGCGCCTTCCCGGACTCGAGCCCGGAGCCGTCCCGGCTGGCGTGACCGCTCGCGCTATCCGTGAATGCAGGCCATCGACTCGGCCCGATCGACCTGGCGCTCCTCCTCGGCCGCGCCAACGCCGTGCTTCCGGGCCATGGTCTCGTACTTGATGACCTTGTTCTGCAGCTGCAGGATCCCGTAATACAGTGCTTCCGGTGTCGGCGGGCACCCAGGTACGTAGACATCGACAGGGACGATCTGATCGACGCCCTGAACCACGGCGTAGGTATCGTACGGACCACCGACGTTGGCGCACGAACCCATCGAGAGCACCCATTTCGGTTCGGGCATCTGGTCATAAAGCGTGCGGACGATCGGACCCATCTTCTTGGTAACGGTGCCGGAGACGATCATCAGGTCGGCCTGCCGGGGTGACGCGCGGTAGAGCATGCCGAACCGCTCGGCGAGGTCCCACCGGGACATGGATGCGGCGATCATCTCGATCGCGCAGCAGGCGAGCCCGAACTGGAGCCACCACAGGGAGGAGCGCCGGCCCCAGTTGAACAGGAAATCGAGCGAGGTAGTGAACACGTTCTTGTCGAAACGATCATCGATCAGACCCATTCGAGGGCCCCTTTCTTCCAGGCGTAGATGTATCCGATTGCGAGCAAGCCGAGGAAGATCAGCATGTCAACGAACCCGTAGAGTCCAAGGAAATCGAAGGACACCGCCCAGGGGTAGATGAAAACCACTTCGAGATCGAAGACCACGAACAGCATGGCGATCACATAGAAGCGTGGGGTGAACCGCGGCTTGACTGGCGTGACGTCCGGCACGCCGCTCTCGTAGGGCATGCTCTTGACAGCGGACGGGCGGCTTGGGGCGACGACTCCATTGAGCGTCAGCAGCAGCAGTCCCATGAAGGCTGCCGTCGAGACCATGAACAGAATGACGACCCAGTTATCACCTTGGACCTGCACTGGAAGTTGCTCCCCTGCGAGCGGCTGTTCGGGATCTTGGGAAGGGCACCCCTCAGGTGCCTGGCGGGCGGATCGGAGCTGGCCTAGTGGAGGGTGCCGGAACCGGAGAGCACACCATTCATGGGCGGCCCGTCGGGGAATATCGGCCCCTTTTTCATCCCGTTCCCCGACCCCGCCAAAACCCCGAAACTCTTGTGTATGGTATCACAAGCGCCTGTTCCGACCGCTTCGCGAATGATGCATGGCGGTACGTTATGGCCATTCCAGGGCAGCCGGTAGAGGCCATCAGGGACGCTAACAATTCCCACCTGAAGTGGCATCGAGAACTCCGTGCGGATGCTCACCGCTTCCGTGCGATTCTCGAGCCGCACCCGGCGTGCCTGCATCTGGACCAGGCCCGCGGAACCCGGTCATGACACCTCGTCACCGTTCCGTCAGCGGATGG
>DASYVY010000116.1:0-5290 GCA_035936535.1 Thermomicrobiales bacterium
GTGGAGCGGTCGGTGTACCGCCTGTGGCTTCGCCTTCAACACGTCGTCGACCTGCGGGATCCGGCCTCGGTAAGCCACGCCGGCAACGCTCCCTGGTTTCTCGATCGCGATCTGGCTCGGGCTGTCGCGCGTTCAGTACGAGCGACCGGCGTTGTCCAGGCGCTGATCGTTCCCTCGATCGCGTTTCTCGACGACCTCAGCCGCTGGAACCCCGTCGTCTTCCTCGAAACCTTGCCTGCCGACGCCAGCGCGTGGATCACGCGGACCCAGTACGTCGGCCCCTGCGCTGGCGCTGATCGCGGACAGGTCGAACGGCAGATCGCCTGTGTCACGCGGGGTCCGCTACGGCCTGCCCCGGACTGCCTTCCGGGACAAGACCTGAGCATGGGCACGATGACGATGCCGGCCGGCGGCGGCAGGAGAATCCCGGTACGGACCTCCTTGATTCCTCGCACGAGCAGGGAGCCGGACCAGTGCCTCGTCACCTGCGCACGACAAGATTGACGTAGCATTCCGGGAGTCCTATTGTTGACCGGTATTCGCTCTCAAGCACCGTCGGAATCGGTGATTCGTGTGTCATAGGGTGGGAAACCTTGGACAATCCTGGCGAACCCGGCAAACCGAATCGGCGGTTCCGCGAGTGGGCGATTGCAAGGTTTTCCGATAGCTCCTCCCCTCTCGGATTTCCCCCGGTGATGACCTGACCGGTCCCCTCGGTCGCTGATTCGGTGCATGAACGTTCAATTCCGCAGGCGAGCTGCATATCACCATGTCAGTCGCGCTGTGCGCGCCCGCCGACGGCATTGAGAAAGAACGGCGCCTGCCCGAACAGCGAGAGGAAGTGATGGTCATTGTTGACAGCGCCATCTACGTCGATGGCGTCCGTATCGAGTCCCCGGGGTCGCTCGAGGAAACCTACGATACCTGCCGTAGTTCCGGCGGGATCGCCTGGATCGGCCTCTACAAGCCTTCAGGAACCGAGTTCGGTCGGGTGGCGGAGGAGTTCGGGCTTCACGAACTGGCGGTCGAGGACGCGATCCATGCCCACCAGCGACCGAAGCTGGAGCGCTACGGGGAGACACTGTTCGTCGTCCTCAGCGCTGCCCGGTACCTCGACGAGACCGAAACCGTGGAATTCAGCGAGCTCCATGTGTTTGTCGGGCAGGATTTCGTCGTCACCGTGCGTCATGGCGAGGGTCCGGAGCTCGGTCACGTCCGGCAGCGCCTTGAGGCCGAACCTGGCATCCTCAAGCTCGGTACTCAGGCAATCCTGTACGCGATTCTGGATCGGGTGATCGACGACTATGGACCCGTGGTTCGCGGTCTCGAGAACGATATCGACGAGATCGAGATCGAGGTCTTTGGCGGAAACTCCAACGTCACCCGTCGTACCTACGAGCTCATCCGTGAGGTCATCCAGTTTCAGCGCGCCACCATGCCCCTGGTCGGCATGCTCGGCGGTCTGGTCGCGGACGCCCCGAAATACGCCGTCAATAACGAGTTGCGGCAATATCTGCGCGATGTCCAGGATCATGCGATCCGTGTTCAGGAGCATGTCAGCGGCTTTCGTGAGCTGTTGCAGAACGTCCTCAACGTCAACCTCGCGGTCGTCGGCCTCCAGCAGAACGACGAGGTACGGGCACTGACCGAGGCCCAGATCAAACAGAACGACGAGGTCAAGCGCATCTCTGCCTGGGCAGCGATTCTCTTCGCCCCGACGCTGATTGGTACCGTCTACGGCATGAACTTCGATCACATGCCCGAGCTGCACTGGACCTTTGGCTACCCCTTCTCCATCGTGCTGATGTTCCTCGTCTCCTTCATCATGTATGCCGCCTTCCGGCGTCGCGGCTGGCTGACGTGACCCGCCGTGAGGAGCATGCCTCCATGTCACAGACGCCCCCAACATCGTTCGTGGAAGGCCTGATCGACCCGACGGAGAACTTCGACGGCTGGTACGTCGATGTCATCCAGAAGGCGGAGCTGGCCGACGATGCGCCCGTGCGGGGCATGAAGGTCGTCCGTCCCTATGGGTACCGGATGTGGGAGCTGATGGTCGCATCGCTCGATGCCCGGTTCAAGGCGACGGGTGTCGAGAATGCCTACTTCCCGCTGCTGATCCCGAAGTCGATGCTCGAGCGGGAGGCCGAGCACATCGAGGGCTTCTCGCCCGAGGTCGCCTGGGTAACCCACGGCGGCAACAAGCTGCTTGAGGAGCCGCTCGCGATCCGGCCGACGTCCGAGGCGATCATCTGCCCGATCTACGCTAAGTGGGTCCAGAGCTGGCGTGACCTGCCGATCCTGCTCAACCAGTGGGCGAGCGTCGTGCGTTGGGAGGATCGCCCGCGCGCGTTTCTGCGAACGAGCGAGTTCCTCTGGCAGGAAGGGCACACCTGTCACGCCACGGCTGAAGAGGCAAGGGCCAGAGCACTCCAGATGCTCGAGGTTTACCGGGAGTTCCTCGAGACGGAGTTGGCGATCCCGACGATTCCGGGCGTCAAGAGCCCATCCGAGAAGTTTGCGGGAGCTGAGGACACCTACACGGTCGAGGCGATGATGGGCGGCAAGAACTGGGCGCTCCAGGCTGGCACATCCCACGATCTCTCCGACCACTTCGGCAGGGTGTTCGACATCCGGTTCCTTGACAGGGAGGGTACGCGGAGATACGCGTTCAGTACCTCCTTCGGGTTGAGCCACCGCACGATCGGCGCGATGGTGATGGTCCACGGTGACGCGAGCGGCTTGAAGCTGCCGCCGCGGGTGGCCCCGATCCAGGCGATCATCGTGCCGATCCTCGGCCGCAAAGGCGATAGAGGGGAAGTCCTGGCCGCCGCCGAGCGGATCCGGGAAACGCTGTCGCCGGCGATTCGGGTCCGGATCGACGATCGCGACGATCGCTCGCCGGGCTACAAGTTCAGCGACTGGGAGCTCAAGGGCGTGCCGGTCCGGATCGAGCTCGGACCCCGCGACCTGGCCGCCGGACAGGTCGTTCTCGTCGCCCGTGATACCCGGGACAAGCTGGTCGTCCCGTTCGATGGAGTGCGCCAGGCCGTCGAGGAACTGCTGGAAGCGATTCAGGATCGCCTGCTGGCGACCGCGCGGGCGCGCCTCGCCGATCTCACGGTGAACGTTGGAACCTACGATGAGATGGTCGAACGGATCGCGGCCAATGCGGGTTTCAACCGGGTGGGTTGGTGCGGCGATGCGGCCTGCGAAGCGCGCGTCAAGAACGAGACGAAGGCGACGATTCGCTGCATCCCTTTCGAGGAGCGCGCCCGGCAGCGCGCGGAGCCACCGGCAGCATCGGGTCTCTGCATCGTCTGCGGCCAGCCGGCGCAGCACGAGGTGATCATCGCCCGGGCGTATTAGCGAAGGGGCAGCCATTTCAAGAACATGGACGGGTCCGTCGCTGGCGACTTCCCGGTCGCCGCAGCCTCGGTCGTCCAGTGGCATAGCATGGACCGGATGGCCAAGGGGGAGCTGGTCATCCGGGCGGGGCACAATCGCGGCGGTTGCGCTACGGCGGAGCGCGTGCGACGGGTCGCGATGGCTCACCGGAACAGGGAGGTCGCTGCCGGCCGACCGCCCCGGTTCCCGTGATGAGGAGAGGTGATGGACACTCGGGACAATGCATTGTGAACTCGGGCGTTCCCGGTCCTGACCGCCGCGCACATCGCGGCCCTGCGCCCGTTTGGCCGCGAGCAGGCGACCTCTCCGGGGGACGTGCTGTTCGACGTCGGCGATGCCGACTACGACATGGTCGTGGTCCTCGCCGGCAGGACCGAGATCATCGACCGCACAGATGGCAAGGACCAGGTCCTCAAATCGAGCGGACCCGGCGAGTTCCACGCTGAACTGGGACTGCTGACCGGCCAGACCGTCTTCGTCACCTGTGTCGTCCGCGAAGCCGGTTCCATGCTGCTCGTACCACCTGCCGGTGTCCGGGAGGCGATACGACGACATCCGATTGTCGCGGACGTGCTGGTTCCGTCGTTCGCCGCACGACGCCAGATCCTGATGCGGTCCGCCGCGGCAACGCTCACCTTCGTCGGACCGGAAGACACACGCACCGCGCTGGGACTTCGGGAGTTCGCCGACCGCAACCGGATTCCGCATCGCTGGCTCACCCCCGATGATCCTGCGGCCCGGCCGCTTCTGGCCGGTCACGACGGGGCGGACGCGGCCGTGCGGGCGATCGTGCGCGGCCGGTAGGTGCTCAACGACCCGACCTATCTGGAGCTGGCGCAGACGCTCGGCCTGGATCTCGTCGTCAATCAACAACGTCCCGCCGACGTCGTGGTCGTCGGCACGGGACTTGCCGGTCTGGTGGCGGCCGTGTGCGCCGCTTCCGAGGGGCTGGAGACGGTGGCGGTCGACAACGTCGCGATCGGCGGCCAGGCCGGAACCTCGTCCCGGATCGAGAATTACCTTGGATTTCCGACCGGCATCTCCGGCGGCGAGTTGGCCTTTCGGGCAGAAGTGCAGGCCGTGAAGTTCGGTGCCCGGATCACCGTTCCTCGCCAGGCGACGAGCCTGGCGAGGAAAGGCGACGGGTACGCGGTGTGCCTGGACGATGGCACCCGCCTGCAGGGGCGAAGCGTGATCGTCGCCACCGGCGCCCGGTACCGGCGGCTCGGCCTGCCGGGGCAGGACGTCTTCGAGGGAGCCGGTATCTACTATGCGGCGACGGACCTCGAAGCGCGGCGGTGCGCGGAGGAAACGGTCGTCGTGGTCGGCGGGGGGAACTCGGCCGGCCAGGCGGCGATGTTTCTGGCCGGGTCCATCTGCTGTACCGCGGCAACGACCTTGGATCCAGCATGTCGCATTACCTGATCCCCCGCCTGGAGCATACGCCGCAAATCCAGATCCATACCGGCGCCGAGGTGCGTGAGCTTCGAGGTGATGCGCACCTGGAATCGATCCTGGTCGAATCACGATCGACATCACCGGAGGAGATTCATACCCGGGCGCTCTTCGAGATGATCGGGGCAGATCCTTGCACGGACTGGGTGTCGGGTTCGCTGGACCTGGACAGCAAGGGATTCATCCTGACGGGTCAGGCTGTGACTCCGGCGCCTTCGTCGCCCTACCAGACCAGCATGCCCGGGGTCTTCGCGGTCGGTGACGTCCGAAGCGGCACGGTGAAGCGGGTGGCGTCCGCGGTCGGCGAGGGCTCGGTGGTGGTCCAGGCGGTGCACGCCTACCTGAATGCCTGGGCCCCCAGACAGTGACATCGGATCGTATCGCGGCGACTCCCTCGGGAGCCGGTAGAGCCGCCTGCATGCACATT
>DASYVY010000117.1:0-8051 GCA_035936535.1 Thermomicrobiales bacterium
CGCACCTTTCCATGTGAAGACCCACGCCTGGAGTGCGCCTCCGGAACCATCGTTCCCGGGGCGCAGGATCGCAGGGGAAGCCGGTGAGATTCCGGCGCTGTCGCGCAACTGTAACGTGGCTCGGAACCCGACACCGATGCCACGAAGCCAGACATCCTGTTCCAGGTCGTTACGCTCCCTTCGCGTGAAAAGGGGGATGACGTCTGGACGGATCGGCCAGCTGCTGATCCGTCCGAAATGCCCGTTCCGAGAGGATCGACCCAGGCAGTCAGGCTGAAAGGGACGATCGCCCGGCAACGGCCGTTCCCGCCGTCAGGCCCGCTCTCGTGAGCGGGCCTTTTTCATTTGGTACACGGTAGTGCGGCAAGGACGGGGATAGATTGGGGCTGACACCGGCTCGATCCGCTGCTCGATGCGCTGCCCAGGCAGCCTCTCGAAAGTACAGCCGGTGTCACCGCACCAGGCAAGCACTCCAGTAAACGGGCAACGGCCCATAGTGCCCCTCGGGGCGTAGATCGAGGAACAGCTCATGAACAGGACCTTCGTTACCGTTTGGGGCCTTGTGGCGGCACTGCTTTTGTCTGTCGTCTCCGGTGCGGCGGTAGCTGGCGCTCAGGGCGCCACGCCGGAACCGGCCGAGCCGGGAGGAAATGACGTAGCTGGTCTACGGGGAGCGGCTGAGTGGCTGGTGTCCCAACAGGGCGATGACGGCGCATTCCTGGGCTTTACCGGGGAGAGCGATCCGGGAGTGACAATTGACGCCGTCATCGCCCTGGCGTCGGCCGAACGAGCCGGCGTCGATACGGGGACGTCCATCGACGATGCGGTGCAGTATCTCGCATCGGGGGATGTCGCGCTGGTCTATGCCCAGAGCGGCGTGGGCCAGGCCGCGAAGCTCTCCCTGGGCTTGGCGGCGGCTGGTGAGGATCCCGCCGACTTCGCCAGCGTGCAGCCCCTGACGCTCGTCGAAAACGGGCAGGACGACGAGACCGGCATCTATGGCACCGGAATCTACGATCATGGCCTGGCGATGCTGGCGCTTGTCGCTGGCGGGTTGGAGGTGCCGCAGAGCGCCATCGACGCCTTGGCCGAGACGCAGGCTCCAAACGGTGGCTGGGGGTTCGACGGCGTGCCGGACGATGCCGCTGTCGACAGCAATACCACCGCGCTGGTGATTCAGGCGCTGGTCGCGTCCGGCAACGCTGATAGTGACCTCGTCGCCTCGGGGATGGATTATCTCGCTACGACCGTGACCGGCGAGGGCGTGGCCTTCGATGCCCAGCCGGGGTCGGTGGCGGATTCAAATTCGACCGCCCTGGCAGCCCAGGCCTATCTTGCCGCCGGTGAAGATGCCTCCGCGCTCCTCCAGGCACTTGCCGGTTTCCAGAACCCGAATGGCGCCTTCTTCTACAACCCGGAGGACACATCGGACAATCTCTTTTCGACCGTGCAGGCAGTTCCCGCCCTTGCCGGAACACCACTTCCAATTACGGCCACCCCGGAGGCAGGCGACGCAACGCCGGTCGGGCTGATCCACCTTCGTGCCGCGTGATTACCGGCGCCCCGACCGCTCCCCTCGTATCGCAGCGAGGAAGGTCGCTTGGCGGGCCTGGCGCTGGACGCTGCTTCTGGTGCTTGCCGCGGTCCTCGGGCAGGGGGCGACGGCCCAGACGCCCGAAGCCACGGACCATATCAATGTCGCTGGCCTGATGATCGATTATGGCGACGGGCGAGTATCCTATGCGCTCGTGGCCTTCACCGAGGAGTCGCTTAGCGGAGTCGAACTCCTGCGGCGCAGTGGCTTGCCGATCGTGACCGTCCCGTTCGGTGGCCTGGGCGAGGGCGTATGTTCGATCGATGCGGTCGGGTGCGATCCGGGAGCGTGCCGCAGGCGCCTGTGCCAGAGCGCTGATCGGGAGTCGCCGTTCTGGCAATACCTGCGACAGGCGGAAGGTGGCTCCTGGTCTCCGGCTGTGCTGGGGGCATCTCACGCCGACGTCGATGATGGCGATGTTGACGCGTGGTCCTGGTCCGGAACGCCGCCCGACCTTCCGCCGATGAGCGTGACATCGATGCGGGACCTGTTGGGCGTGCAGCCCGGCTGGGCGTCCGGAGGTGCCGGCCTGCCCGACCCGGTGACGATGACGCAAGGGGAGCCTCCTGGCGGGAACAGCGACCAGCGATCCTGGCGGGACCTTGCACCTGGGATGGCTTTGATCGCCGGGATCGGGATGGCGGGGTGGGTCATGATCCGGCGGACACGGCACCGCTCCCCCGCTGGAGGGCGCTAGGATGTCGGTGGGGATGGAACGGCTCGATTCGCGTGCGTGGATCCTGTGGGCGATCGCGGCCATGGTGCCGGTCCTGATCGGACGGCATCCGCTGGTCATCGGCGAGATTCTCGTGATCGTCGTCGTCGTGCGAATCGCCTGGGCATCCCGGGTCGCGACCGCCGGCGTGGGCTGGCTCATCCGCCTTGGAATGGTGGTCCTCTCGATCAGCGTGATCTTCAACGTCCTGACGGTCCACGCCGGGGACCGGGTTCTGGCGCGCCTGCCCGAGTCCCTGCCGGTGATTGGCGGTGTGCTGACTCTGAACGCCCTCGTGTACGGTCTCGTGTCGGCGCTGGCCCTGTTCACGTTGTTGCTGATCGGCACGACGACCGGTGCCCTGCTGGTCTGGATGGACCTGTTCCGGCTGTTGCCCCGCCGTCTTGCACCGATCGCCGTTGCCGGTTCGGTGACATGGGCGTTCCTGCCCCGGACTGCGGCGGCATTCAGCCAGATCCGGGAGGCCCAGATGATGCGGGGGCACCGGGTTCGGACCGGGCGCGATGTCCTGCCCCTGGTCATGCCGTTGCTTGCCGGTGGACTGGAACGGTCCCTGACGACCGCGGAAGCGCTCGAAGCGAGAGGGTTCGGAGCGTCTCTGACGCCCAGCGGTGAGCCTCAGCCGTCGTCCTGGTCGCTCCGGCTGGGGATCACCATCGCGCTTGTTGCGCTCCTCGGCGGTTCCTACTGCCTGCTCGTCGGCCTTGTACTGGTCGGAATCACGCTAATGCTCTTCGGAGGCGGAGCGTTGGCCGCGGCGCTGTCTCCACCGCGTCGGGGCAGCCGGATCCCGCAACCTACGCGCTATCACGACATGGTGTGGCGTCGTGAAGACATGATCGTGTCCGCGGCCGCTGTCGGCGTGCTGGGTGTGACCTTTGGCAGGATGATGGTCTCCCCGGCCGGCTTCCGCTTCGATCCCTATCCCGCCCTCGAGCTTCCCGGTACGGACCTTCCGTTGATGATCGCGCTCTCGGCTCTCCTGCTCCCGGCGATGTTCGCGCCCGGCACCGATAGCGCCGGTATCGAGGGTCGGCGATGAGCGCCCGGATGATCGACCCCGGCACGTTGGCGGCGGTGGCAGAGGTCGAGCATGTGCGTTACCGGTATCCCGGTAACGATGCCCTTGCCCTGGACGACGTGTCCTGGACCATCCCGTCCGGGTCGTTCGTGGTGTTGGCTGGACCGTCCGGGTCAGGAAAGTCGACCCTGCTCCGGTGCCTGAACGGGCTCGTCCCACACTTTACCGGAGGCTCATTCGGAGGCCGGGTCGGCATTGTGGGACGCGATACCCGGCGTGTCGGACCGCGCGATCTCAGCGCCAGCGTGGGATTCGTCTTCCAGGATCCGGAGTCACAGCTCGTCACGGATCGGGTCGACGCGGAGCTGGCGTTCAGCCTCGAGCAGCATGGCATCGATCGGATCGTCATGCGCAAGCGGGTCGAGGAGACGCTCGACTTGCTGGGGATCGCGCACCTTCGGGAGCGCCACCCGTCGCACCTGTCCGGCGGGGAGCAGCAGCGGGTGGCGGTTGCCGCAGCGTTGTCCCTTCACCCGGCGATGCTGGTGCTTGACGAGCCGACGAGCCAGCTCGACCCATGGGGCGCCGAGGATGTAGTCGCGGCGCTGACCCGGCTCAATGAGGACCTCGGCATCACGGTCGTCCTCGCCGAGCATCGGTTGGAGCGCGTGCTGCACCGGGCGGATCGCGTCCGGTTGATGCGACGCGCGCCCTTGCCGCCCTTGGAGGGAACGCCGATCGAGATGGCGTCACACATCGATCCGGTTGCCTTGCCCCCGGTGACCCAGGTCGGTCGGGTGCTCGATCTTCCGGTACCGCCGCTTACGGTGAAGGAGGCGCGGTCGGCATTCCGGGGAGCGATCACGTTGCCGGAGTGCGGGCCCGAGGAGTCACGTGCGGAGTCCGGGGCGGTCGTGATGAGGATCGAGGGGCTGTCGATCGATCTCGACGACCGGCCGGTTCTCGACGATCTGGCGCTCACGGTTCGCGAAGGCGAATTCGTCGCCGTTATGGGGCGCAACGGAAGCGGCAAGACCACGCTGTTGCGGACCGCGCTCGGCCTGGAGAAGGCGCGACGCGGATCGGTCCTCACCTGCGGGGTCGATGTCGTCCGGAATGGTCCGGCAGCACTAGGCAAGTTGGTCGGCTACTTGCCCCAGCAGGCCCGGATGGTCTTTTTCAAGGAGCGTGTCAGGGACGAGCTGGCATTCACGATCGCTGCGCGTGGCGGAGGCGATACCGTCGAGCATGTGGTAGCCCGGTTCGCGCTCGACGGGTTGGAGGATCACCATCCGCTCGATCTCAGCGGAGGAGAACGGGAGCGAGCCGCCCTGGCGACGGTCATGGCCGGGCGACCTCGGTTGCTGGTGCTGGACGAGCCAACGCGGGGGATGGACGCCTGGCGCAAACGCGAGCTTGCCCTGCAGCTGCGTGACCTTCAGAAGCAGGGTGTCACGATCATGATGGCGACGCACGACGCCGAGCTAGTCGCCCAGTTCGCCTCTCGCGTGGTCATGCTGGGACATCGCAACATCATCGCCGACGGAACGCCCCGGGAAGTGTTATCCGGTTCGCTCACCTTCACCACGCAGGTCAACAAGGTGTTCGGCGGCCGCTGGTTAACGGTCGAGGATGTCACCGGAGCAGGAGGTTTCGACCGGCACGCGGATCGCTGATAGGTTCTGATCCGGAGCCGCCTGAACCTAGGCGGCTTCCGGGGTTCGACGGTTCGACGGGCGACAAGCGTCAGGCGATGGCCAGAGATACACCGCGGCGTCTCGCCGTAACCGGACCCCGGCCGTTGCCAGGAAGGACCACCGCCGGCTTCTCGGGCGATTCCTCCGGGTCGAGGGCGCCGGGGTGGTACTCGTTGTTGGGATCCCAGAGCATCCAGCCGCTTGTGCCGACGTCTTCCGCCGCGTCGATCTGGGCGCGAATCTCATCATCCCCGTATGGCATCAGGTCGAAGAAGCTGAAATCCTGCAACCAGGGACGGATCTGCGACGCATCGCCGCCCAGCTTGTTCTTGCCGGCGCGCATGCTGATCTCGATCGTCTCGTACGGGAAGTCGTTGGGATGACCGTCGACGGCAATGGATCCATTGGGGAAATGGGACGGGTAGACCATCGGGCTCAGGTAGTCGAGATAGTCGGCCAGCTTGACGAAGTTCTGACCGATGCCGAGATCATCATCCACCAGCAAGGTGTATCCGAAGACATCGGCGGAGAGTTTCGCCCCGGTCGGCAGCAACTTCTCCCTTGTCATCTTCAGTAACTTGTGGATCGAGTTTTCGCGGTTTTCCTGCGTGTTCTCAAGGCCGTAATCCGTGGTTGAGAGGTCGCCATCGGTCGGGAATCGGACGTAGTCGTACTGGATCTCGTCAAATCCCAGCTCCGCCGCTTCAACGGCGAGGTCGGAGTTGGCCTCCCACAGCTCATGGACCATCGGATTGACCCACGACACGCCGTTCATGTCCCGCCAGAGGTCGCCGGTCTGGTTGTTGAGGACCGCAAGATCCGGTCGGTTCTCGGCGACGAGGCTGTCCTTGAAGACGACCTGGCGAGCGATCGTGTATATGTCGCGATCCTGGAACTTCTTGAGCAGGGCAGGGAGGTCGATGATCGGCCGGACCGTTCCGGCATCCCTGAAGAACTCGACCTGGCTGTCGTAGAAGATGAGTTCTTCTTTTATATCGATCACGATCGCGTTGGCTTCGGTCGTGTCGATGATATCGATCAGGCGATCGACATCTGCGTCGGTTGTGGAGATGTTCGGGTTCATGTAGAGGGCGTTGACCGGGCGCTCCTCCATCTGGATCTCGACCGGGGAGCTGATCTCCGCCGGGTCGACCACGCGGTCGGCGTAGCCAGGCGCCGAGATGGTCAGCGAAGCATTTCCGGCCACCTTGGCGCGGTCCAGGGAGAAAAGCCCATCCTTGCCGGTGATTTCCAGCATTTTGCCGTCCGTAATCCGGGCACCCTGGAGCGGATCGCCCTTCGCGGACAGGACGGTACCCTCGATCGGACCCGTACCCGGCGTTCGGACGATTCCGGCTCGTGGTGTGCCGGCTGGAGGCTGAACGGCGGATTGCGGATTTGCCTGGGTACTCGTGCTATCGGAGCCCCCGGTGGCGTTTCCGGCGGGCGAGACCGCCCCCAATCCCGCTGCCGCGCGCGCCAGGCGGGGCAGGCTGATCTGCTGCCGGGCACTACCATTTGGATCGATCTTGCCGCTGGCGGCGGGAAAGCCGTCCCCCACGATGCGGAATGTCATTGCCTCGCCGGTTTTGTCAATGTGGACGACGCCCTCGGCATCGGACGTCATCACCTTGTCACCGACGCTGACCTGGACGCCGGCAAGCGGTGCCCCGGTGCCGTCTTCGAGAACGCGAAAGGCGATCGTTTCAGGATCGTCCGCCGCGGGGGCGAAGAACAGCGTCGCCAGCAGGGCGAGCAGGGCAACAGGAAGGATCGCGGAGTAATGCCAGGTCAGCCGGGCAAGTGGCCGGGTTTGCCGGGATGGCACCAGGACGATCGCCGGCGCCGGCGTCTGGCGGCCGGGAGTATGGACGACCGGTTCGGGCGCTCGCTCTTCCACGGGCTCACCGGTCGCGTCGTCATCCCCGTCAGGCGATGCGTCGGCGGAGTGCTCCGGAGCCGCGGCTGCGCGCTTGTTGTCCGGGGCCTCATCATGAACATCATGAACATCGCCAGGATCCGCAGCGGATACGTCAGCGAATCCTGGCTCGTCCTCCTGCTCGATGGGCGCCCCGGAGGAGACGAACTTCGCGTCCGTTCCTCCCCCCAGATCAGTCCCGGAAGAAGATTCAGTGGCTGAATCGAGCCTGTCGGAGGGTTGAACCCGATCCTCGGGAGTGCTTGTGTCGGGAACATCCTCGCCGTGCGTTGCCTTCTCGTCCTTGTCCATTCAGGATGCGGTCTCCATCTCTGGCTTCGGGCGCTCCGCCGTCATTCGCTTTCCGGAATCGTCCGGTCCCTCGCGTGACGCATGCACTCCCCTGGCTGATTTCGCCAAGTGTAACGGTCGGTGCGGTGGGTGGGTAGGCGGACTCCGCGGCCAGCCACGACTGGAGGGGAAAACGACTGAGGTGACTGCCAGGCACTACCTTGCTCATGATGACGATCATCTCCAAGCCCTATGGCGCGAAGACGTCGCCCGGGCCGAGAATCCGAACCTCGGCGGTGCATCCGAGGGCGTCGGGGATGGCGCCGTCGACGGTCATCTCCGCCGGTTTGTGGCTTTGCGGACGCGGACGCGTGCCAAGCGCCCGGGCCTCGGTATCCCAACCCGTCACGATCCATGACGTGTATGGAACAAAGGTGGACGGTCCGCGCCGGGCCGGTCTGCGCATTGCCGCGCCGGTAGTGATCGGTGCCAGCGATATCCGGTCCGCATACTTCGCCAGGAGCTTCCCGACATCCATCACCAGCACCACCTGGGAGGGCGCGCCGCCGGCCTGTCTCAGGCGGTTCAGACGCTTCGGGTCAAACCAGAAGAACACCCTGGAGTTGAGCAGCTCATACCAGCTCTCGGGAGTAGCGCCATCCACGAGGCACCGTCGGAGGGCCGCGGGCGGCATTGGCCGCTGGTCCGTGAGCGTGATTCCGGGAACGATCATCGCTCGGGCTGGACGATGCCATCGTCCCAGACGCTCCCGCTCATCCTTGGGCACGCCTGCA
>DASYVY010000118.1:0-9558 GCA_035936535.1 Thermomicrobiales bacterium
GCCAACGACCCCGTGGGCCGAGACACCAGCGATTTGGACCACGGTGAAGGTCAGGAGCGCGAGCGCGAGAGTCATGTTGAGGTCGGCTGTTGGGGGACGGAAAATCGGCGTCAGCGAGGCGTGCTCCTCTTCCTCAGCCGCAGTGCCGGCCGCCTCTGCCGTCTCACCCTGAACGGCGACATCGCCAGCGGCTTCGCCTTCTCCGCTGCCGAGCCCGGTATCTTCACCCGGGTCGTCATGCACCGCCGCGGCGGCGGCCTCCGACTCCGGTGTGGATTCGCCATGCGCTTCGTCGGCATGCGCTTCGTCGGCGTGTTCCTCCTCGTGGACTACACCGATCGTGCCGACGCCCGGAAGCAGTCCTGAGAAGTTGGCGAAGAGGATGAAGATGAAGATCCCCGAAATCAGCGGGAAGATCCGGCGACCGAGCCGCCGGCCACCAGTGCCCTCGACCAGGTTCAGCAAGAACTCGACGATGAGCTCGACGAGACCCTGGCCCCGGCCCGGAATCACCTGCGCCTTCCGGGCCAGGAAAGTGAACGCGCCAAGCACGAGCGCCATGACCAGGAACATGGTCAGCATGGAGTTGGTTACGGGAATCGGACCAACATGAAAGAGGACTTCCGCCGCCAGCGAAATGTGCAGGTCCATGGTTCAGGCGCTACTCCTCACCCGATGGTCGCATGGCGCACCGGGTTGTGCCGAATGTCGAAAGCCAGCGGTCCGGTATGCCCAGTCGCGGCTCCGCCGGGTGCCGCACTGCACCACCCAGGCAAACACAGCCATTCATCGCCGATGCCGGCGGGCGCTGGCTGAACCAATGGTACGCTCGATCGATCTACCCACCGGCCCGTTCGGCCGGTCCTTTCGCCCGATCAGTGTCAACTCATATAGTTGGTACCCGGCAGCGACCAGCCCGATCGCCACCCCGATCAGGGTGAACACGGGCGCACGGTCGAACCGTTGATCGAGGAACACGCCGATTCCGATGAAGACTACGAGGGAGGCGACAACCGCACAGCCCAGCCCGGAAGCAACCGCGACGGCCTTGGACTGGTCGCTCCGAAGACTCCGCCCGAAATCATCGGCCACATCCCGCCCCTCTTTCGTTTGCGAATAATATCACAATCTCGTGCGGGAAGCTTTGTGCTCCGCGCTCCTTGCCGGATCCTCATTAGCCGGGATTCGAAAGACAGGCGGCGCAACCGGTCACGCCTCTCCATCCGGAGCAACGCCCGGCGTGATTTGTCCCACCTCGGCGTTAGCCTACTCCCTGCCACGCCCCTTGTCACGCGACGCCCCTGTCACGGCCTCGGCGCGTCTACCGGAGCCGAAATCCATCCTTCAATGGATCAGCCGAATCGACGAAGAACTGGTGGGTACCGGTAACCGCTCCGCGACCGGAGATTTCCGTGATGACCGCGGGGATGTCGCCCACGCGGGTATCGACAACGATGCGACCCGTGAAAACCGAGTCGGTCACGCTCTCGTTCACGAACGTGTCTCCGACGCGGCTTTCCCGGTCAGCCCTCCGGCAGGCGAGCAACGCGGATGTCCCGGTACCGCACGGAGACCGGTCGATCGCCCCGTCGGCATAGATTGTGGCGTTGCGAAGGGTTGATTCCGGTGACTTCGGCGCTCCGGTGATGATCGCGCCGTACAGTCCGGCAAGGCCTGGATCGGTCGGATGGACCACGTCGATCGCATCCGACACCGAGCGCTTCACCGCCATCCCGGCGGAAACCAGCTCCATTGCGCTGGAACAGGCCAAGTCCAGCCCCAACGCCTGATCCGGCACAATCGCATACCAGGCGCCGCCAAACGCGACATCGACGGTGATGTCCTTGTCGTGGACGGCCACCATCAGGTCCTTGGCAAACCGGAATGCGGGGACATTCCGGAACCGCACCGCAACCACCCTCCCCTTGTCGATCGTCGCCCGGGCCTGAATCGGTCCGGCCGGTGTTTCGTAGGAGATGCGGGTTTCCTGTCCCTGGTCGGGAAACGCGCCGGTTTCGATCAACGCGGTGGTCAGCGCGATGATCCCGTGACCGCACATGGTGCTGTAGCCGTCATTGGTCAGGAAGATCACTCCATAATCGGCTTCGGTGCTGGTGGGCGTTGTCAGCAAGGCCCCATACATGTCTCCGTGCCCACGTGGCTCGTGAAGAAGCGTTCGCCGGATGTCATCGTGGTGTTGATGTAGCCAGTCACGGCGCTCGCGCACCGTTCCGCCCTTGAGCGGCGGCGTTCCGCTTGTGATGATGCGCAGTGGCTGGCCGCCGGCATGCGCGTCGATCGCGGTGAAGACCCGTTTGATATGCACTGAACGTCCCCTTTGAGCGCCGAATGAGCAGTCCACATGGCTGGCCCAAATGGTGCCGGACCCTCCATCCGGTCTGGGCGTTGGCGCCCCTGCGGTGCAGAATAGCGGGCGCGGCGCCCGTGCACCACCGTCACCACACGGCTCAGGTTCCCGGCGCCGGATTCGTCATGTCTTAAATCCGGCCACCGTCCACCGGGACCCGGGCAACCAGTTGGAACAGGGAATTCGATGCCTGCGCAAGACCCAGCGCCCGAGCCGCTGTCGAACCGGCCGGACGATGGAAACACCGGTGATCCGGCGGAACCGATGACCCAGCGCCGGGTACTCCGGCTGGCGCTGCCGATCATCGGGGAGAACCTGCTTCAGTCAAGCGTCGGGATCATCGACACGCTCATGGTCGCCCGGATCGGCGCGTCTGCCCTCGCCGGGGTCGGTGTCTCGCTCGAGATCGTCTTTTTCATGATCGCGATCCTCTCCAGCATCTCGATCGGCGGGACTGTCCTGATCTCGCAGGCGTTTGGAGCGCGGGATCGCGCCCGCGCCAATCAACTCGCACGGCAGACGGTTCTCTGGGGGGCGGTCCTCTCGCTTCCACTGGGCATTATTGGCTTCACCTTGGCCGACGAGTTGATTGGGCTGTTCCACACCGAGCCCGATGTCGCGCAGCATGCGACGACGTATCTCCGGATCACCGGCGCGACCGTGATGACGCTCCTGATGACCTTTGTCTGCGGGGCGGTCCTCAGGGGGGCGGGGGACAGCCGCTCGCCGCTGTTTGCGAGCCTGATCGGGAACCTGGTCAAGGTCGTGCTGTCCTGGGGACTGATCTTTGGAAACCTCGGCCTGCCACGTCTCGAGGTCGCCGGAAGCGCGTGGTCGACGACGATCGCGCGAGGGATCGGCGCTGTGATCCTCATCTCGGTGCTTGCATCCGGCCGCCGGAACGTCACGATTCGTGGAAGCGGAAGCTGGCTGCCACGCCCACGGATCGCGGCTCAGCTGCTTCGCCTCGGCGTTCCCGCGGCAGTCGAGCAGATGCTGATGTCAGCGGGCTTCACGGCCATGGTCTCCATCATTGCCCTGATCGGCACCTCCGCGCTCGCCGCGCACCAGGTCAGCTTCAACTCCATGTCGCTGGCGATACTTCCCGGCTTCGGGTTCGCGATCGCGGCGACGGCACTGGTGGGCCAGAGCATCGGTGCCCGCCACCCGGATCATGCACGGATCGCCGTCCGGATCGCGACCCGCTGGGCATTGCTCTGGATGACCGCTGCAGCCGTCATCTACGTCGTCTTCAATGGACAAATCATCCGGATCTACACGTCGGATGCCGCCGTCATCAGTGACGGCTCCGCCGCACTCGTCGCAATCGGCCTTGGGCTTCCACTCTGGGCGTTGTGGACGGTCAACGGTGGCGGCTTGAGAGGCAGCGGGGATACCCGAACACCGATGGTCTTCAGTGTCACCGCCATGTGGTCGGCAGTCGCTATTGGCTGGGTGCTTGTCCGCTGGTTCGATGGCGAGCTCTGGATGGTCTGGATCACCTTCCTGTTCACCACCCCGCTTCCGGCATTCGGCAACGCGCTCATGTTCCGCCGGCGCATGAATCGGGCCGAAACCGACGGAGGTTTTGGCGCGGCAGCGCCGCAATGAGGGTCGAGCCAGGCTCTACCGACATATCCGGACGAACGAATGAACCCAACCGTTGGTCGGGATCACCCGGTGTGGTCGCCGCTACACCGGGCATGTATGACGGGCACCACCCCAAGCATGCCCGTCTTACATCATCCGATTCGATAACCACCAGTGTCGTTACCGATGGGATCGAGCCAGGCACCTACCACCAGCCATAGGGAACGTTCCAGCGGGGATCGAGCTCCGGGTAGGTGCAACGGGAAAGGACCCGCTCAGCCCGCTTGAACAGAGCGTTCAACTCCTGCCGGGAGAGGTGGTTCTTCAACTCGGCTCGGACAGCATCCCGCTCGCCCATGAAGCGACGAACGTCATCGAGCAGCTGTGGGGAAACCGGCAGCCCGGAGAACTGCCACAACACGGTGCGCAGCTTGAAGTCATCATGGAAGGTCAGGCCATGATCGATGCCCCAGATCCGGTCGTGGCGGTCCAGCAAGCAATGCGTGATCTTGCGGTCGGCATTGTTCGTGATGTGGTCGAACAGCACCATCCGTTCGATATCAGGAACTCTCCGCCCCCAGAACTCGTGGTCGTCCTCACGGTCCTCCTTGGGCTCGACGTAGACCTGCAGGCTCCCAATCCCGTGAGGGCCTTCACGGATCACCGTCGGCGGGACGATGTTCCAGCCAAGGCGCCGGCTGACAAGGTAGGAGGCGTGTTCGCGCAGATACAGCGTGCCATGAGGAAAGTCCCAAAGTGGGCGCTCCCCGGTCCGCGGCTTGTAAATCCCGAGATGATCCCGACCGTCCTCCGTTTCGAGCGCGACCGCGAATGTGTAATTGGATCCCCACGGGATTACCTTGGCGGCGGTAATATCGGCATCGCGCAGGAGTGCGATGGCCTCATCCTCCGGCAATGAGTGAGGAAGGAGGGATTCACCACTGTCGTCGTCATGGAGTCGGAGATGGAGATCTGGCATGGGGCCCCAGGAGAGGTGAGCGGCAATGCGCGGCGGACTCCCGCAGTCTGCCTGATTTTACCTGACGAGAGCCGGGTCGATGCGATCGGGTGCCGAGGATGTGCTGATCCTTCGCTGAAGCTTCCTTTGGTGCGGGAACATGACGCCACGGGTACACTAGGTGCTGATTCGGCAGCCTGGCCCCGTGGTCCCATGCGGATCCCGGTTTTCGCTCGCATTGCGCGATATCACCGAGTTCCCTCGCGTTACCCTTGGAAGGAGCCCCGTTCTCCATGAAGATCGTGCGATTTCTCGATGCTTCGGCAAACGAACCAGCCTTTGGCATCCTTGAGGACGACACCGTCTACTCGGCAACCGGCGACCTGTTCGGAGGACTTGAAAAGGGAGAGGCGGTAGGGTCGCTGGCCGATGTCCAGCTTCTCGCGCCCCTCGAACCCGGCAAGGTCATGGCGATTGGCCTGAACTACGTCGACCATGTCACCGAGAATGATCCCACTCGCACGATCCCGACCGAGCCGGTTGTCTTCATGAAGCCCCCCTCCGCGATCATCGGGCCGGGCGAGGCGATCGAGCTCGGGAACACCGAGAATGCCATCGACTACGAGGCCGAGCTCGTTGTCGTCATCGGCAAGAAAGCCCGGGACGTCGAGGAGGCGGACGCCCTCGACTATGTGCTCGGCTACACGGCCGGCAACGATGTGTCCGATCGCGTCCAGCAGTACAGCGGTGGACAGTGGATTCGCGGCAAGGGCTACGATACCTACCTTCCGCTCGGGCCGGTGATCGAGACGGACCTCGATGTCTCCGACGTCAAGGTCGAATCGCGGCTCAATGGCGAGACCCGGCAGTCGGAATCCACCAGCAGCCTGATCTTCAGCGTGCCCTTCCTGATCAGCTTTCTCAGCAAGACCATGACCCTGTTTCCGGGCGACCTGATCATGACGGGGACGCCTCACGGTGTTGGTCCGATGAAGGACGGTGACACGATCGAGGTCGAGGTCAGCGGCGTCGGGGTCCTCACCAACCCCGTCCGGGATCGCGTTCGGCCGTAACCCGATCCTGCATCCCCGTCAGACATTCCACGATCATGGGGCGTCTTCCTTGAGGTGATCCACAATGCGCTTGACGATCTTCGGAACTGGATATGTCGGATTGGTGACTGGCGCCTGTTTCGCCGAGAGCGGCAACCGCGTCTGTTGCGTCGACATCGATCGCGACAAGGTGGAGGCCTTGCGCCGGGGGGAGATTCCGATCTTCGAGCCCGGGCTCGCTGAGCTGGTCGAGCAGAACACCTCCGCCAACCGGTTGTTCTTCACGACCGATGCCGCCGAAGGGGTCGATCATGGCCGGATCATTTTCATCGCGGTCGGCACCCCCGCCAACGAGGACGGTTCCTCCGACCTTCGCTACGTTGAGGCCGTCGCCCGCACGATCGGACAGCACCTCAACCTGCCGTCGCTGATCGTCAACAAGTCGACGGTGCCGGTCGGCTCGGCCGATCTCGTCCGTCACTACATCCAGGAGGAGCTCGACAGGCGTGGCTCCAAGGTGTCGTTCGATGTTGTCAGCAATCCGGAATTCCTCAAGGAGGGGGCCGCAATCGACGATTTCATGCGGCCGGACCGGATCGTCGTCGGCGCGGAGCAGCCGGAGAGCATCGAGCTGATGAAACAGCTCTACCAGCCATTCAACCGGAACCATAACCGCTTTATCGTGATGGATATCCGCTCGGCCGAGCTCACCAAGTACGCGGCAAATGCGATGCTCGCGGCGAAGATCTCCTTCATGAACGAGATCGCCAACATCGCGGAACGCACGGGCGCCAATATCGAGAATGTCCGGGTGGGCATCGGCTCCGATTCGCGGATCGGGTACGACTTCATCTATGCCGGAATCGGCTATGGCGGGTCGTGCTTTCCCAAGGATATCCGCGCTCTCGGGAATTTCGCCCTGAACTACGACTACGATGCCCAGCTGATCCGTGCCGTCGAAGAGGTAAACCAGCGGCAGAAGCGCGTCCTGCTCGACAAGGTGCTGGAGCACTACCGGGGCGACGTGCGGGACAAGACCTTCGCGGTGTGGGGACTGGCGTTCAAACCCCGGACCGATGACATGCGGGATGCACCGAGCCGGGTGATCGTCGAGGGGTTGCTCGAAGCCGGAGCCCGGGTTCAGGCATTCGATCCGGAAGCGATGGAGTCAGCCCGTAACATCTATGGTGACCGTCCCGACTTCCTGCTCTGCGATTCCCGCGATGCCGCGCTCAGAGGCGCGGACGCGCTGGTTATATGCACCGAGTGGCGACAATTCAAGAGTCCGGACTGGGAAGTGCTCCGCCGGGACCTGGTGGATAAGGTGATCTTCGACGGGCGCAACATCTACGACCCCGATCGCGTCAAGCGCGAAGGGTTCACGTATTTCGGGATCGGCCTCGGGGAACAGTTCAGTGATCCCAGGCAGCCGCCCCGGGAGCGCATGAGTCTCCTGGCGGAAGCCGCCCTCGCGGACTGACGCGACCGCACGTGAGCCGGGGGACGGTTTCCCCTAGCTCACGCGGCACCCCACAATCGCCGCCATGTCATGGCGACCGCAGGGGAGCATGCCGGCGCAGAGTTGCTGGCATGCTCCCCTGCGGTTTTGCCCATACCGCAACTGATCCGGCGTCGGCGAACTACACGCCCGCAGCTTCATTCTGGACGTCGCGGGCGTGGGCCGCACGATCAGGGGCTGACCGCACATGTAGCCGGGATTGTCCCAGCCAGTGACAGCCACAACCGGGGGCTGCTGACGACATGCATGACTTGGAATTGCGGCAGGAGCCAGTGCTTCATTAGCCCAGCAACAGGCGGTCGGAGACCATCACGGCGAACAGCCCCGCCAGGTACCAGATCGAGTAGAAAAATGTCCGGCGCGCCTTGGCTTTGCTGGGATCGGCAAAGAGGCTCCAGGCCATCCACAGGAAGTACCCGCCGAGCACTATCGCCCCGCCGAGGTAGAGCCAGCTCATCCCAAACGGGGCGAGCAGCAGCGTTACCGCGGCAAGCAGGATCGTGTAGAGGAGGATCTGGCGGCGCGTCTCTTTCTCACCGGCGACAACCGGCAGCATCGGCACATTCGCCCTGCCGTAGTCGCCCTGCTTCAGCAGGGCCAGCGCCCAGAAATGCGGCGGGGTCCAGTAGAAGATGATCGCGAAGAGGATCCACGCCGGCGCGGATAGCGTACCGGTCACGGCAGCCCACCCGACCAGGGGAGGAATCGCGCCGGCCGCTCCTCCGACGACGATGTTGTGCGGCGTCGTGCGTTTGAGCCACAGCGTATAGATGAATACGTAATAAAGGTTCCCGATCAAAGCCAGTGCGGCCGCCAGCCAGTTCGCGAACACACCGAGCACCACCACCCCAGCCATCGTGATGCCAATTCCGAACACAAGGGCGGCACGGGGGGAAATACGGCCGGTCGCCGTTGCTCGCTTGCGGGTCCGGGCCATCTCTGCGTCGATATCGCGATCGATGTAGCAGTTGATAACGTTAGCTCCTCCGGCCGTCAGCAAGCCGCCGAGCATGGCAACCAGCACGAGTCCGAACGGAGGAACCCCTTCTTCCGCTACCAGCATCGCTCCGAGCGTTGTGACGAGAAGGAGTGTCAGGATTCCCGGCTTCATCAACGCGACGTAGTCGTCGATCACGGCGCGTGACCGCCCGAATATCGACGGCGATGCGTTGATTGCTGGCGCCTTTTCGATCATCTCAGCCCCGGATGTAGTTCGCGATTCGGTTCGTCACGCTTGGTTGCATGGACACCGCAACGCATAGACAGCAAGCGGGTCGGCAGCAAGAACATGGCAGTGGGCAGGGTGGAAGCAGTGTAGTGGTGGTGGCGCCGGAGCTCTGCCCCGGCTGTCCATGATGCTGATTCTACTGCGCACGGCCCTCAGACGTATAGGCTGAAGGTGCGGAACGCGGTATCCGTGCAGCGACAGGAGGCCGCATCCGGCCTCTTGACAGGGCTGCAAAGAAGGCGTATGAAGCATGTGAATATTCTCACGAAAGTCGCGACGCGTGACTTGGCGGGGGACATTCACGGCCAATGTCGGCCACCGGGCTTTGGGTCAGACGTTGCCCTTGCCGCGGTTCGCGCACCGGTTTCCCTGCGCAACGAGGCGTACGGGATGTGTTGGAGCAAACAGCGATGATGACCACTACCACCATATCGAAACCCGTCGAAGCACGGACGTTTCTCTCCCCCGGTCAGCGATTCCAGTCGTCGGATATCCTCCCGGATCACAATGGAGCCGAGCTGATCGTCTCCCGCCTGGTCCGGGATCCGCTCGGCCTGTTGCACGTTGTCCTGCGCGCCGCCGATGGCCGGGAAATCAGTGCCTATGCCGAGCAGGTCGAGGCGGCCATCGCCGAAGGTCATCTGGCACCGATTGCATCAGCCGAAAACCTCGCAATCCGCGCGTAATTCGAGAAGCCGAGCAAGCGCCACCTGGCGATGAGCCTCTCCCTGACGCTTCTCCAGCGACCGCTCGGGACTCCTGAACCGTCAGCCACGCCGGACGATGAACAGGACTATTCCAGGTGAACGCGCATTGACAGAACACTCCTCGGGGCGGTGAACC